>JAJYQQ010000002.1 GCA_021794535.1 bacterium | reverse complement strand
CGATCTTGGAATGGGTGCTTGCCAAAATCAAAGTTAAGCAGATGGTATACGTGGGTATGGCATCTATCCTCATCATTTCCGGAGCCGCGGGATTTTATAAATACTTTGTCCAGTTTCCGAGCTACGCCCAAGCGAGAGACGCTTACGCTGAGGATATGACGCAGATGGCATACGATATAAATGCCCAACCTAAAGGCGAGAAAATCATTTTGATTGCCGGCGAATACGGATCTAAAACCGTCCAGTTTATAACTCACTCGACAAAACCCGACATAGAAAGGCTCGAGATTCGCGACATAAAAGGTTTGAAATTGCCGGAAAGTAATTATAAAATCTACATAGAGAGAGATTGGGAGGCGGATGCCCTAAAAGAGCTAAGAAAGATAGGGTTCAAAAGAGCGCTGACATCCGTTCCGTCGCCGGCCGACCAAAGAATAATTTATTATGAATACTCAAAATAATTCAAAGTTAAAAGTTAAAAGTTCAAAGTTAAGAGAGGTTTTTGGCATTCCGACCGATAAGCTTTGGATTTATCCGGCCGTGTTTGGATTGGCGGCGGGTTTATATAAAATCACCGCATCGAGCATCTGGCATGATGAGGGGTATACCTTGTGGCTTATCAGATATAATCCCCTGCAGATTATCGCCAGAACGGCGCGCGATGTCCATCCGCCTCTTTATTACCTTGTTGCAAAACTTTGGACGCTTATTTTTGGTCGGTCGGAGCTTGGCATCCGCTCCTTATCGCTGGTATTTTTCATAGGGATTATTTACTTGGTTTACAAGATTGTCGAGAAACTCTTTAACAAGAGGGCAGCCTTTTGGGCGTCTATGTTTATCGCGCTGTCGCCGTTTATGGTTCGCTTCGCCCAGGAATCAAGAATGTATGGCATGGTTGCATTTCTGACAACTCTTGGCACGTATTTTCTGGTCAGGTACTTCAAGGAGAAGAACGATCGAATGCTTATCTTCTACACGCTTTCTATGGCAGCCGCGGCATATACACAGTACTACGCGTTCTTCATAATAATGGTTCAGTGGATCGCGGTTGCCGCCATGACTCCGGGATTTTTCCGGCTGAAGTGGAGAGAACCTTTCAAAAAGCATTTGGGAATTTTTAACCTTAAGTGGCTTGCCGCCGGGCTTGCTCCAATTATTTTATTCCTTCCCTGGGCGCCGGTTGCTTACGGGCAAGTAACCAGAGTCTCGACAAGCTACTGGATCCGGCCGGAATGGATAACGGCGAAAACCATTCCCAACAGCCTGACGGAATTTATAATCTACGCGCATTTAGACAGTTTTAACAGTGCAAATATTCCCGTTACCATACTCTTTTGGTTTTTGATTCTTCTGTTGGTTGCTTCAAGCGCGCTTCTTCTCCTGAAAAAAGAGTGGAGGAAAAAAATCGGAGCCTTCCTTTTGTACGGCTACTTGCCGATGATTTTGGTTTTTATTCTTTCGAAAGTCAAAACTCCGGTATACCAGGACAGATACTTCCCATTTTCAGCGGTTGCAATTCTTGCTCTTTGGGGTATCGGAATTGCCATGGTGAAAAATAAATATGCCAGAATGGGTCTGGCAACGGTGGCGATCGCGGTTCTACTGGCCGGAAATATAGAAATGCATGCGGCCACAAACCATCAAATGAAAGCTTTGTCCGAGGCGGTAAAGAAACAGATGAAGCCTGGCGACATAGTTCTCTCCGGCGAACTCTATACATTTCTTGACGGGTCATATTATTTTGGCGACAAGAATATAAGACTAATCTCAGACCCCGTCGACGGTTATGGCGAGAGCTCGCTTTTCTATGACCAGCAAAGCCAGTATGTAGTTTCCAGGGACCAGGCGCTAGCCCTTGAGGCAAGCCATCGGGTATTTATAATCGGCAAAATTGGCAACAAGCCATACTTTTCGAACTGTCTTGTCTCGGGCAGAACCAGTAAGGTCATTTACGAAGAAAACAATGACGACGGCCTGAAGGCAGTGCTTTATGAATAAATTTTCAATTTACAGTTTTCAATTTGCATTAAATTTTCATTGAACCATTGATCATTCGGTCATTCATTGGAAATTTTTAATTTGGAAATTGATTAGATATTAGGATTTAGAAATTAATCTTTCTTTGCTCCTTGAATATAGACCTCAAATATTATAAACTAGAAGTCAGCTAACACTAAAAGGAGACAAGATATGGCTATGTTTGGAAAAGCAAAAGAGCAGTACGAGTTTGTGAAAAAGGCTCGGGAAATACAAAAGAAACTAAAAAGCGAAATAGTGGAAGTTGAAAAAGGCGACGTGAAGGTCAAAATGAACGGCGAGATGAAAGTGCAGTCGGTGGAAATACTCACCGAACAGGTTGACGACATTGGCGCGCTCGAAAAAGACATTAAAGACGCTATGGATAGCGCAACCGATCAAACCCAGAAAATCGCCGCGAATATGATGAAGGAAATCACCGGCGGCATGGGCGGCGGACTGCCCTTTTAGTGGGTCGTTAGGTTACCCTGGTGAATGGGTTTGTGGGTTTGTCATTCCGACCGACTCTACATAGTAGCGATCGGAGGAATCCCTTAATATGGTAGATATAGATACTGGCCCCTCATTCGTAAAAGAGGAGTTTATCCGCCTCCGGCAGAGAATGGGTGGGCAAGCCAGAATGACAAAATTCCACATTCATTATTCCTATTCTATTATTCAATTATTCAAAATTCCATGAAAATAATTCCTTCAAATGTCCAGAACTTAATCGACGAACTGGCAAAGCTGCCGGGTATCGGACCCAAAACTGCCCAGCGCCTTACTTTTTATTTACTTAGAAGTTCGGAAAAAAGCTTGAGCGAGCTTGGCTCGGCAGTTTTAAACCTAAAGGAAGGCGTTCAAACTTGCTCGTCCTGTTCAAACATCAGCGAGACGGACCCGTGCTACATTTGCGAGGATAGTAAAAGAAACAGGGAAATAGTTTGTGTCGTTGAGGAACCTTTGGATGTTGTGGCGATAGAACGAACAGGCAAGTTTGACGGCCTGTACCATGTCCTTGGCGGGGTTATCTCTCCCATTGATGGCATTGGACCTGACGATCTTTATATTAAGGAGCTGGTCAGTAAGGCGAGGGATTCGGAAATTGGCGAGGTAATTCTGGCGACTAACCCGAGCATAGAAGGGGAAACCACGGCAATGTATCTACAAAAGTTAATGAGTCCCCTAGATATAAAAATAACCAGAATCGCCCGCGGCCTTCCTGTTGGCGGCGATCTGGAATACGCCGACGAAGTAACTCTCTCCCGCGCCATAGAAGGTCGTTTGGACTACTAATGCTGTTCTTGCCAAGGTTCCGAACCTTGGCAAGTGGCCAGTCATGAATATCCCTGCTCTCGCATTTTTCAAGGCGTGTCCCTATGCCGCTATAATATCCTTCCATTTTATGCTTTCAG
>JAJYQQ010000030.1 GCA_021794535.1 bacterium | reverse complement strand
GGTGCCGGTCATGACTCACGCTCTAAAAAATCCGCATTACGGGCCGATATCCGTCTATCACATTTTGGTTTTGAAGGGTTATAACCCCCAAAATGTTATCGTCAACGACTCCGGCGTAAGCGGTGAAAGCATTCAATATTCCTGGGATATCTTATTCCAAGCGATCGATGCCCAAACGCCGAAAATGGACCAAGGCAGAGTGATGGTTGTAGTTACGAAATAACTCTCCAAAGAAGGTCGGACCTTCAAAACAAAACAGTGCAAGGGCCAGGCCCTTGTAATTGTGGGCTCTAGAACTCGATTACCTTATTTTTCTCCAGGTAATCTTTTACGGTCTTAAAAATCAGTTCATGGCCCTTGGTATCGGGATGCAACCCATCTGGAAACATTGGTTTATAGTTTGTATTTATAAGGCTTTCAAATATTGGGATGAACGGAAGCTTGTTTTCTTCTGCAGTTTCTAGTATCGCATTCTCAAATTGTCTGATTCTCTCATTTGTGTAAAGTACGCTATTCCATGAGATGGGATTGGTTTTTGTCTCATCGACCGGAGTGAGCCCTATAAAAATGATTCGGCCGTCGACATAATGCGTTGCTTTGCGGATTAAGGATGATAAATTATGCCTAAATTGTTCCTTTGATGTTCTTCCTTTGTCTTGTGGGCTCTCCCTGATTGCCGAGTCATTAATGCCTATCGCAAAAACAATAATATCCTTTTGATCTTCTTGCGTTCGATATTTCGTCTCGGTTTCAACACGATCAATTAGGCCAAATGTTGTATTTCCCGAGACTGACTGATTGTAGACAGAAAAATCCTTCTTCGGGTCTCTTACTCTCTCATTATCAAAGTAGCTTCTTAGATATTGTACCCAGCCCCCCGGTAATATCATTTGCGCCGTAGGCTATGCTGTCGCCAAAAACCAAAATTCTAGACATTTTACCTCAAATAGTCTTTAAGTTTTTTGCTTTCGCGGTGCTTTCGGAGTTTCATGAGCGCCTTTGCTTCAATTTGTCGGATTCTTTCACGGGTGACACCAAACTCTTGTCCGGTTTCTTCGAGGGTGTGGCCGTGGCCATCATCTAAGCCAAATCTCATTCTCAAAATCTTCTGTTCTCTAGGTGTTAAAAATTCCAGCACTTCTTTAATGTTTTCTTTAAGCAGTTCGGCTGTTGCCGCTTCCGCCGGGGTTACCGCTTCCTGATCTTCGATAAAGTCGGCAAGCCGAGAGTCTTCCTCTTCGCCGATTTGGGCATCGATGGAAACTGTATCCTGGGAGATTTTCAAAATGTGATTAATCTTTGCCACATCCATTTCCATTTCAGTTGCCAGCTCTTCCGGCAAAGGTTCGCGGCCGAGGTCCTGCAGCAGCCTTCTTTTGGTTCGAAGCAGCTTATTAATGGTCTCAACCATATGGACCGGTATTCTGATGGTCCTTGCCTGATCAGCGATTGCTCGGGTGATTGCCTGGCGAATCCACCAAGTGGCGTAAGTTGAGAACTTAAAGCCTTTGGTATAATCAAACTTTTCCACGGCGCGCATCAAGCCGGTGTTTCCCTCTTCAATTAAGTCAAGTAAGTCCAGGCCTCGGCCCATAAACTTCTTGGCGATGGAAACCACAAGCCGAAGATTTGCCTTTGTCAGGGCTTTTTTTGCGGACAAGTCTCCCTCGACTACTCTTTTGGCAAGAGAAACCTCCTCTTCGCGGGTAAGCAAAGAAATTTTACCGATTTCCCGTAAATACATTCGGACAGAGTCGTCGGCGAAGTCATTTAGTTCCGGAGTTTCCAGCTCCTTTTCGTCCGCGTCACTATCCTTGTCTCCCCAAATCATCTTTTCGCGGCTGTCGACAACATCGATTCCCTGCTCGGCAAGGTTGGCGTAAATCTCATCCAGCTCCTCAACGCTTTCTTCAACATCGGGGAAGATGGCCATTATCTCATCTTGGGTGATAAAGCCTTGGGATTTGCCTTTTTCAAAAAGATCCTCCTGTTTTACCTGCGCGCTTTTTTCTTTGGGGCCTATATTTTTTGCTCTTTTTTTATTAGTTCCTGCATTCTTTTTACTAGTGTCTTTGCCCATTTATCGTCCTTTCTATTTTCCGCTTCTTTTAGTTCTTTGCTTAGCTCTTCTCTTGCGCGGCGGATATTTAGCGCCTTTATCTTTTTGGCAAGATAGAAGATCTCTTCAGCGGCTTCTTCCTCACCCAAATCCTTCGTTTCCTGCTCTGCCCGAAGCAGCAATATATCCAAATAATGTTGTTCCTGGTAGTTCTCTAGTTTTCTAAATTTTTTTAAGTCAAATGATTTCTTAGAAGTATAGTGTTTTTTTGCCTTCTTGTAAAGGTTAAGGGTTGTAGGATTATCAAAGTCTTCTTCCTCCAGATATCCGAACAAAAAGTCTAGATTTTTGCCGTTTGAGAGCGATATTCCGACCAGCCTATTTTCTATTTGGTCCCTCAATGCGGGTTTTTCCGGTCGGTCCTGGATTGCTTCCGCTTTCTTTTGCGGCTGCTTGCCCAGGCTTTTACGGATAAAATCTTCATCCACCTTTATTTTACCCGCAAGTTTTTTGATGTAATGGTCTTTTTCCACAAAATCCTCCAGTTGTGCAATGAAGGTTATGTATTCCCGGGTGGCTTTTTTTTTCTTGATAATGTCGGATAAAATCTCCGGGGTGAAGAGCTTCTCTAGTAAAAAGTCCATGACATGAACAGCTTTTTTTGAAGCATCGATCCAGATTTTTGGATCCTTTGCCACAACATCGGCTGGATCTTTGCCCTCGGGTATCTCGATAATTTTGACATTTATGCCTTTTTGAAGCGCCATTTCGATAGCTCGCCTGGTTGCCATATTTCCCGCCGGATCGACATCAAAAGCCAGTTTGATATTCGGGCTAAACTTTTTTAAAATGTCCAGCTGTCTTTCGGTCAGAGCCGTTCCGCTTGAAGCAACCACATTTTTGACGCCCGCCTGATGCGAGGCGATGACATCCATATTTCCTTCGACGATGATAGCGTGGTCTTGTTTTCTGATTCTTTCCTTTGCCTGGTAAATACCATATAAAATATTTGATTTGTCATATATTTCGGTTGTCGCCGTATTTATATATTTCGGCAGCCCATCATCCAGTACCCGGGCCGAAAATCCCACAACTCGCCCGCCGGGATTAATTATAGGAAAAGTTACCCTGCCACGGAATTGGTCAATTATCCTGCCATTTCTCTCTTTGGCAACGCCCGCGGCTATCATCTCTTTTTCGCCGTAACCTTCTTTTTTTAGAATCCGGATTAGCCCATCCTGTTCATTTTTTGCATAACCGAGGCGAAATTCCTTGATCGTTTTGTCGGTCAGTTTTCTCTTTTTCAAATAATCTAGTGCCAACTTTCCAGAAGGGTCTCTTAAATATTTTTCAAAATAGTCACAGGCCTTTTCGTTGATTTCAAAGAGTTTTTCCCGCTTGTCGCTTGCTCCGGCATCAAACTTTTTAGCCAGAGTTACGCCCGCGTCTGCTGCCAATTTTTTGAGCGCCTCGACGAATTCCATCCCCTCAGACTTCATCACAAAGGCGAAAATATCGCCGCCTTCGTTGCAGCCGAAGCAGTGGAATATCTGCTTATCCGGGCTGACGATGAATGACGGGGTTTTTTCATTATGAAAAGGGCACAGGCCCTTGTAGTTTGCGCCTGTTTTTTTAAGCTGGACCACTTTGCCGACATAGTCGACTATATCCAGCTTATCTTTAATTTCCTCTATTTCACTAGACATAAAAACTCCGCTAGTATTTTACCCTGATTTGTCATTCCGACCGACTTCGCGGAGCGACGAGCGGAGGAATCCCTTTCTTAATTTCCAATTTCTAATTCACAATTTCCAATAAATATTCAATTAATCAATTTTCAAAATTGGGACTTGATTGGTTATTAGGTATTGGGCATTAGCCATTTTAGATAAGGGGCCTCTCGACTCCATTTTGTGGAGTTTAGTCGTTCCGAAGGCGGGTTCCAGATGACAGAGAGGGTGAACGATCCATTATTCCCCTATTCCCATTCCAAATTCAAAATACCAGATTCCATATTCCGACATAGGTTCCGTGATTATAGCAGAATAAGGCTATTTTTGATAGTTCTTTCTGGCTTCAAAGCTGATTTTCTTCGATCCTTCCACTTCCGGCTGGTCAAACGGGTTTACTTCAAAGGCCCGGGCGAGGTAGATGGCAAAGACGTGAAGGAATGCCGTGAAGTAGCCGAGACTTGACTCATCAACCTTGTCGATTTCTAATTTTATGGCAGGAATCTTCGAGTTCTTCGCATCTTCATAAGTTCCCTTTAGCTCAAACTTCATACTGTCGGAGAGCTGCATTCCATCCAAATTACCAACATTTCCGTCGCGGAGCTTCACATTTTTCAAATTATCCGGCACTTTCACATTCTCTTCTTCGTCGAAGCTTGCCACAGTTGTGAAAAGTCCAATCATATTTTTCGGACCGCCGAAAAATCTCTGATTTAGGAAATGCTGGCTTTCCGGACCCTCGGCGATAATGGTGCTTATCCCTTTTCCTTCTTTCGAGACGGTTTCGTTTATCACCTGGGCGATGAACTCCGAAAACGCCGCTAGTTTCTTCGAATAAATCGGCCAGAATATCTGATCATAACCTTCATCTGATAAATCTTTGACGATTAAAGCTAATTTCTTGGCATCATTTAGCCCCTTTTCAAAATCTTTATAAGCCTGCTCCCCGCCTTTTCTGATCTCTGAAATATCAAGTCCGCAAAGAACGGCAGGAAAGAGTCCGACTTCGGTCAATCCCGAAAATCTTCCGCCCACATCCTGGTGAACCAAGGTATCGTATCCCTTTTCTTCCGCAAGCGCGTTTAGCGCATTGTCATTATCGGTCGTAATAATAACTTGAGGAAAACCGCTGAAAACTAGTGAATTTTCTATCACGTCCACCGTTGTTCCGGACTTTGAAATCGCCAGAACCAGCGAATCCTTTGGCGTGCACTTATCTTTGACATAAAAAATGTAGTCCGGATCAACCGTGTCTACAAAGTAAACTTTTTTGTCGGAAATATATTTGCCGTAACCTTCCCAAAAAGCGCGAAAAGTGGAAATGGAACCGCCGCGGGCGACTAGGATTAAATTCTTAATGTCGCCATATTTGCCGGCCGTCTCCAAAATCCTGTCCATATCCGGCTGGATTTTTGTGAAATCAAAGTCGGCAGGGCTGAAAACTTCTATCTCGTCCTTTTTTGGTTTTAAATCATTGAAATCAAACTTAATCATTTTTTTCCTACTAATTACTAATCCTAAACGAATCTACAAATTGTACATATGGCTACAAATTTGTAATATTGGTAGATTCGTCTAAAATTCGTAATCCGTAGCTACTATCTCAAATATACCATAAACATTTCCATCCAAAAAGCAAAAGAGCGAAAGTTCGCTCTTTTGCGAAGTTCCGCCCCGAATCCGGTGTATTGTTATGCTGTTTTTGTTTGTTCGTTGAGCGCCCCGTCGATAACGGCAAGATGCCTTTTGTGCTCTTTGCTTGAAGCCCGAAGCGCTGCGGGATCCAGAAAAAGAACTTTTTTGCCGCCGTAGACACTTCGATCGGCATCTACCTTTTCCATCACTCTTTTTGCGGCGCTGACTTCCTCGTCGGGATACGTCGAGGTAGCCACTCCCTGCCTGACCAGCTCTTGCCAGCTGATATCCTTGACAGGGTCTATGTCAACAACCACCGGTTTTATATACCAGCGTATCCTGATGAGGTAGTTTACCTCATTATTGAGGCGGCCCTTCTCGCCGCTCAGCGTGAGGAGCCGCTTATCCAACTTCTTGATGGTGGCCCTATCGACAAAGTTGAAAACAGCCGTACCACCATAGATGAAGGCCAACAACCAGGCAATCTCCTGATGCCCTTGTAGAAAATTTAAAGCTGCGTCCATGGTTCCCTCCAAGTCATTGAAGATTTTCATACCGGATGCTTCATAATATAACATAAATGCAATGAGCCGTCAAATATTTTTGTGCTTGAGCAATAAAAACTCACCCTTGAAAATGTTGTCATCTCCGTCCTCCATCTGTCATTCCCGCGGAGGCGGGAATCCAGTTTTTATTTTATGGATCCCGGGTCAAGCCCGAGGATGACAAAAAGAAAATAAAAACTCACCCATATTTCAGGGTGAGTTTCCTAATTACCTAATTACCCACGTACCCGATAACCCATCTAATAACCCATTCCCGGCATACCGCCGACCGGCATTTGCGGTTCTTCCTTTGCCGGAAGCTCTGCCACAACTGCTTCTGTTGTCAGAAACAGCGCGGACACGCTCGCCGCATTTTGAAGAGCGGATCTGGTAACCTTTGCCGGATCGACAATACCGGCTTTAATCATATCCTTGTAATCATCTTTTGCCGCATCATAACCAATGCCCTTTGCGCGCTTCTGGACTTCATCGACGACCACAGAGCCTTCTTTACCGGCATTCAGTGCTATCTGCCTCAAAGGTTCTTCTAAAGCACGCTGTAATATTCTGATGCCTGTCTCAACATCTTTGTCGCCCTTTAGTTTCGCGAGCCCTGGAGCGATGTCGACAAGTGCGACTCCGCCGCCGGGAACTATGCCTTCCTCAACAGCTGCTCTCGTTGCCGCAAGTGCATCTTCAATTCTGTGTTTCTTTTCCTTCAATTCTATCTCTGTAGCGGCGCCAACTTTCAAAACTGCAACTCCACCGGCCAATTTCGCCAATCTCTCTTGTAACTTTTCTTTATCCCAATCGCTTGTGCTTTTTGCGATTTGGGCTTTGATTTGCGCAACTCTTGCCTTTATTCCCTTTGCATCTCCCTGCCCCTCAACGATTGTCGTATTGTCTTTGTCAGAAATCACTTTTCGAGCCGATCCCAAAACATCAAGCTCCGCACCCTCGAGTTTTAATCCGAGTTCCTCGGAAATCACAGTCGCGCCCGTAAGTATTGCCAAGTCTTGCAGCATCTCCTTCTTCTTGTCGCCAAATCCGGGAGCTTTGATGGCTAAAGTATTAAATATTCCGCGGATTTTGTTGACGACCAAAGTTGCAAGCGCCTCGCCGTCTACATCGTCGGCAATGATTATCAAATCCTTTTTGCCGGCCTGCGCCATTTTCTCAAGCAAGGGCACAATCTCATTAATGGAAGATATTTTCTTGTCGGTAAGCAAAATTGAAGGATGCTCATAAACCGCCTCCATCCTGGCGGTATCGGTCACCATGTAAGCCGCAATGAATCCGTTGTCAAACTGCATTCCTTCGACCACTTCCTTTTCCATGCCAAGGGTCTGACCCTCTTCAACGGTGATAACGCCGTCCTTGCCGACTTCATCCATAACATCGGCAATCAGATTTCCGATCTCGGTGTCAGCGGCGGAAATTGATGCTACCTGAGCAATCTCCTCCTTAGTTTTAATTTCTTTCTTATTTTTAGCTAACTCCCCGACAACAAATTCTGACGCTTTCTCGATGCCTTTTTTGATCTCCATCGGGTTTGCGCCGGCGGTCACATTTTTCAATCCCTCGGTAATAATGGCTTGTGCCAGAACGGTCGCTGTGGTTGTGCCGTCACCGGCAACATCGTTGGTTTTAGAAGCGACTTCTTTGACCAGCTGAGCTCCCATATTTTCGTAAATATCTTCGAGGTCGATTTCTTTGGCAATGGTTACGCCGTCGTTTGTGATAGTCGGCGCGCCGTATTTTTTATCCAAAACTACATTTCGGCCTTTGGGTCCAAGCGTTGTTTTGACGGTATTTGCCAGTTTATCAACGCCGTCTTTTAGCTTTTTTCGCGCATCTTCTGAAAATTTTATTTCTTTAGACATAATATGTCCTCCTACTTATTACTAACTCTACGTTTCTACGGATTACTAATCCTAAACGAATCTACAAATGCTACCTATTATTACGAATTTGTATCTATTTGTTATATTAGTAGATTCGTCTAAAATGCGTAATCCGTAGCAAAGTCCTTATGAAATGACAGCCAATATCTCTTCTTCTTTAATCAGTAAATATTCTTTGCCATTTACCTTAACTTCGGTTGGCCCATATTTTGCAAAAAGGACTTGGTCGCCAGTCTTCACCTCTTTTACATCCTTGCCAACGGCTACAACTTTGCCTTGTTCCGGTTTTTCTTTCGCTGTGTCGGGAATAAAAATTCCACCGGCAGTTTTTTCTACCGCTTCAAGCCTTTCAATCACAAGCTTGTCACCTAATGGTTTTAGTTTTGCCATAAAATAACTCCTTTCATCGTTAGTTATAAATTACTTTACAAAAATGTGTTTTTTGGTTGCTCATTGTGACTAATTGGGGCTAGTTGTCCGACAATAAATCCCAAAAAGCAAAACAATTAGTCGCTACTAAACTTCCTGTCGTCTGGCACTCTTGGGTGCTGAGTGCTAAATAAATATAGCAAATGCGTTATTTTGTGTCAATATTTAATCTTTTAACTCTTCCAGCTCTTCTTCGACTTGAGTACAGCCCTTTATAATGCTTTTGTAAATTTCTGTAATGAATTCTGTGGGCAGTCCGACTTTCTCAGCTTTTTTAACCTGATCTTCGATAATCGTCCTTTCTCTCTCAGCGTCATAGATCGGTTTTCCGAGAGCGCCTTTGACCTCGAGGGCTTTCTTTGCCAGCTCAATTCTTCCGACAATCAGGTAGAAAATCTGGTTATCAATCTCGTCTATTTGTTTTCTTATTTCTGCTAGTTCCATTTTTCTCCTTCTATTCCTGGATTATTTTAAATGATAAACGGACTTTTGTTAAGAGATTAATGGGCCAACCTTTTTTACAATTTAAATCAAGCGGTTCACTAAACTAGTCTAGTGAACCGCTTGGTCCTTGCGCTGATTCTTACGCTAATGGTTTTCTGCTTTCCTGCGAGTAATACGAATAATATGAGTAATATGAGGTCGAACCTTGTCCTTCTACATCCATCCTATAAACAACCGCTAGTCTAAACCGGTTTAGGCTAGTACGCTGACAATCGGAGGTTTACTATTTAAGCTTTCCTTGCTATATTTATAGCCATGATCAATATCCTCCTTCGCATAAAGCGAAGTTTATCCGCCTGTGGAGGAGAAGGATTTTCAAAATTAACATAAGGTAGAAGATGAAAAAAAGAGTTTTTTCGGGGGTTCAACCAAGCGGCGATCTGCACATTGGTAATTATTTGGGCGCCATCGTAAACTGGGTCAGAAGCCAGGAAGAGCACGACAATGTTTTTTGCATAGTCGACCTTCACGCGATAACTGTTCCCCAAGATCCGAAGATTTTGAAGCATCGAACGCTTGAAAACGCCAAAATGTATCTTGCCGCCGGCATAGACCCAAAGAAGTCGACATTGTTTGTCCAGTCAGACAGACCGGAACATTCCGAACTGGCCTGGATTTTGAACTGTTTCACATACTTCGGGGAAATGAAACGAATGACTCAATTCAAAGATAAAACAGGTATTCAATTAGGAAGAAATTTTACTCTGCCAGATACAAGCGACCGATTAATTTCTAATTATGATAATAAGCAATTGATAGCAATAATTAGGGAAATAGAAGCAGAATGGAAAAATAGTGATACGTGGAGAATACAAAATAAACGAAAAGAAGAAAGTATCTCTGTCGGTCTTTTCGATTATCCCGTTTTGATGGCGGCTGACATCTTGCTTTACGATACGGATGAGGTTCCTGTTGGGGATGACCAAAAGCAGCACGTCGAGATTACGAGAGATATCGCCCAAAGGATAAATAACAAATTCGGTAAAGTATTCACCGTGCCCGAGCCGGTTATCAAGAAAGAGGGTGCGCGAATCATGAGCCTGACTGACCCGACAAAGAAAATGGCAAAAAGCGACCAAAATGAGAACAGCTACGTTTTGCTTCGGGATGATGCAGACACGATTTATAAAAAATTCGCAAAGGCACAAACGGATTCTGAGAATGTGATTAAATTCAACAAAGAAAAAAAGCCCGGCATTTCCAATCTCTTAAACATTATGTCGGTCGCCACTGAAACGAAGATTCCGGAACTGGAAAAGAAATACGCAAACTCCAATTACGGACAATTCAAGGCCGATGTCGCCGAATGTGTTATTGAGATGTTGAAACCCATTCAAGCCAAGCTTGCTAAATACGACAAAGACGAAGATTACGTTCGAAAAGTTTTGAAAGACGGCGCCGAAGCTGTCGCCCCGCGAGCCCAAGAAACTCTCAAACGGGTCAAAAAAGCCGTTGGTTTAGGTCTCTAAGATTCGATCAAACCAACAACTTCCCCCAGTTTCTCCTTAACCAATTTTTCGCTTTTCGCTTCGAGAAAAACCTTTAGCAAAGGTTCTGTGTTTGATGCCCTGGCATTGAAACGCCAGTCAGGATACTCAACCGAAACCCCGTCTATATGCTCTATTTTCGCGTCCTGGTATTTTGTCTCGATTTCTTTCAATTTTTCCGGGATTCCTTCAGTTTTGCGAATTAACTTATAAGAATTTGGGTATTTTTTTCTTAATGAGTCGGCAAATTCTGAGAGCTGCCTTCCGGATTCAGAAAGCTTCTCAAGTAGTAGAAGAAACGGAATCATGCCGTTATCGCAAAACCAATAGTCTTTGAAAAAGTAATGTCCGGAGGTTTCGCCGCCGAAAACAGCTTTTTCATTAATCATTCGTTCGGTGATAAATGTGTGTCCGACTTTGTTTATCAGCGGCACTCCGCCCATTGCGTTGACTCTATCTATCACTGGCCAGATAAGAGTCGCATCAGTGACTACTTTTCCGCCCGGGTATTTATCCAAAACAGCTTCGGCCAGGATTGCCGTGGCATAACAGCCGCGGATAAACTCGCCTTTTTCGTCAAGAAAGAGGCATCTGTCCGCATCAGCGTCCCACATCGCGGCAAAAGCGGCGCCGGACTTTCTAACTAATTCTCCGGTTTCAGCCTGGTTTTCAGTGAGTGAAGGATCCGGTTGCCCTTTTGGGAATGTTCCATCCGGTTCGTAGTTCAGCTTGATTAACTCAAGGTTTAGTTTGCCGGCGATTTTGTCGATTATTTTTCCGGCAGCCCCGAAGTTTGGATTGACCACGACCTTCATCGGCCTTATTGCTCGGGTATCAATGAACGAAAGTATTTTCTGGAAATAATCATCCAAAATATTTAAGTTTTCAACTTGGCCCTTCACTTCTGGCACTTGAAATTCTCCTTTTTTAGCAATATCCCGGATTTCGGCAAGACCTGAATCGATGGAAATCGGGCGGGCGCCCTCTCTGACTACTTTCATTCCATTGTAACCGGCCGGGTTATGAGAGGCCGTTACTACGATTCCGCCATCAAAGTTGTAGTGAGCCGTTGCGAACAAAATCATATCGCTGGTTATGAGGCCCACATCGACAACATCCACACCCATTTCGACTAGCCCCCTTTTTGCTTCTTCAAAAAGAGGTTTGCTCGATATTCTCACGTCTCTGCCAAGAGCGACCTTCTTCGGTTTTAGCCAGGTGGCGTACGCCTTGGCAATGTTGTAAGCCGCTTCCTCATTAATTTCTTCCGGGTAAAGGCCGCGGATGTCATATGCCTTGAAGATTTTTTCATTAATTTTCGCTGTTTTCGGCATCATTTCCTCCTTATTTTTCATTTAAATTTTTAAGTAAATCGGCAACAATCTTCCGTTCATTCCAACCGGTCCTTTTCCCGTTCATTGTTCTGTACTGCTGATGGCCAATGCCTGTAATGATGACTGTATCGCTCGCTTGTGCCAGCAACAAAGCCTCCTTGATGGCGGCGAATCTGTCCGGAACGATTTTGATCTTTCCCTGAAGTTTTTTGGGCACACCCTTGTATATTTCCGAAATAATTTTTTCTGAGTTTTCACCGTATGTTTCATCGTCCGTGATGATGGCGATGTCGGTGAGCTCGGCTGCCACTCTGCCCATTTCCGGCCTTTTGCCCCGGTCTTTGTCTCCGGTCGCTCCAAACACACTGATCAGTTTGCCTCTATTAAATCTGCGCAGTTCAGTATAAACCTTTTCCTGGGCATCCGGTGTGTGGGCGTAATCGACGACGACCTGAAATGCCTGGCCCTCTTCGATTTTCTCCACCCTGCCTTTTGTGCCGGCAAAATCGGCAAAAACTTTGGCTATGGCCTTAAGTTTCACATTATATGCCAAACCCACGCAAAAGGCGGCCAGTTCATTGTAGATATTAAACTCCCCTATCGCTTTCGTTTCTATGTTCAAAACATTTTTGCCGTCATCTATCCGGTACTCTACTTTCTCGGCGGAATGCTTGATATTTTCTGCCTTTACCGAGCCATTTTTGATGCCATACATAAATTTTACATCAGCCTTAAAGCCAGAGAAATATTTAGCCTCTTTGTCATCCGCGTTTACCACGCTTATTCTCCTGGTTTTCTTGAAATTGAAAGGGCTGCCTAGCTTTGCAAAGAGCTTGCCTTTTGTATTTCTGTAGTTTTCCATAGTTTTGTGGAAGTTTAGGTGTTCCGGCGCAAGATTTGTAAAAACAGCCGCGTCAAAAGGGATGCCAAATATCCGATACCAGGCAATTCCCTCGCTTGCGACCTCGATCACGGCATATTTGCAGCCGCGCGAAACCATCCGCCGCATCAGTTTGTGCGTCTTCCACCGGCCAAGTGTCGTTCTGTTGGAAATGTTATCAAACTTTTCTCCCGCTATTTCTATTGAAACCGTAGAAATCATACCGACTTTTTCACCTGATTCTTGCAAAACCCGCATTATTAAATCGCAAGTGGTGCTTTTGCCGTTTGTGCCTGTTACGCCGATGACGGTCATTTTATAACCGGGGAAGCGATAAACAATATTTCCGGTAATGGCAAGAAAAAAATGGTAAGTCGGCTGGAAAAATGAGAATATCGGCCTTGGTATAATCTTTTTTATTAATTTTAAAAATTTATCCATGCATTCCTTGCGTCATTCTGGCTTGTCCAGAATCCAGTAATTATTTAGCCCGGGTTCCGTTCAAGCCGGAATGACAGTAAAATTATCTCTTTAATATTTTTCTCACCCTATTCACGCTCTTTAGCAAATTATAGTAATTTTTATCATATGCCGCGTCATAAGTTCCGCCAAAGGATATTTCTTCTCCGCCGAAACCTTTTTTGAACCTGGTTACGCCGCTCCAGGAATGATTTTTGGCGCCCGGCGGCGCTATCCCCCAAAAGTCATACAAAACGCAATTTCTTTTCCTGGCTTCTTTGATGGCCTCCCATTGAAGCGCATATGTTGGCATCAGCTCCCTTTTTTCATTTCCTGAAGCGCCGTGGAGATAGGTCGCAACCTGGCCGAAGAAAGATACAATGATGGCAGCCAGGGGAACGCCCTCATATTCCGCTATATAAAGTTTCAAAATATTCTTTTTGCCAAGTATTTCAAACATTTGCTTGTAATATTCAAACTCGTGGCCTTTGTATCCGCCTCTTTTTTCCATCTCCAAAGTCAAATTGTAAAAAATCTTGATATCATTTAGGTTTTTTCCTTCCCGCACCTTAATCCCTTTTCGGTATGCCAGATTGATATTATACCGCCACTTGGGTTTCATTTCGGACAAAAGCTTGTCTTCCGGCTTGGTTATGTCCAAAATCAAGGTATTTTCCGGCGAAAATTGGAGGGAAAGAGGCGCATGGGCGGCTTTTTCCCGAAACCCGAACTTATAAATGTCGGTTTGGCCGAGAGTGTAAGGCTCGATGCGGTAAAAAACAGCATTTTCTTCTCTGGCAAGCGACTCTACCTTTCTTAAGAATAGCTTTATATCCTTCAGCTTCGTTTGTGGGTTGGCAATTGGTCCCCTAGGACTATAAAAATAATATTTATCCCCTTCCCCTCTGTCATTCCCGCCCGCCGAAGATCGGGTAAACATCCGGCGGGAATCCAGTCCTAAGAATGAACCCTTTTTCAAAAGGGGATATCTGATCACTAAAGCCTCGACATTGTCGCTTTTAATTAAAAATGATTTACGCTTGAGGCCAGCCTGAAAATCAGCCCAGGCATCGGACTGAAAAAGGTTATTTGATTTCTGAGAAAGTATTTTTAATGCTTCCATAAGTCTCATTTAAGCACAGATTTAAGTATAAATACAGGGAAAAGTTTGATATAATACTGTTTGCTATGAATATACTCGCCATAGAATCCAGTTGCGACGAGACGGCAGCCGCGGTTGTGAAAGACGGCCATGAGGTTTTATCGAATGTTGTTGCTTCGCAAATAGATATTCACGCTAAGTATGGCGGGGTGGTGCCGGAGGTTGCCGCCCGCGCTCATGTCCAGGCAATTATTCCTGTGGTTGAAGAAGCCTTACGCCTCTCTGCCTGCCCCGCACATTGTAATGGTGTGGGGGTCATTCCGACCGATTCTACGAAAGTAGCGAGCGGAGGAATCCCTTTCTCTTGGGATAATATTGACGCTATCGCCGTAACTCAAGGGCCGGGACTCGTTGGCAGCTTAATCGTGGGCACAGAAACGGCCAGAACTCTCTCAATCCTAAAAAATAAACCATTAATTGCCGTAAATCACCTTGAAGGACACATTTACGCGAATTTCATTCGCTCAAATCCTAAGTCCGAATTTCTAATTTCTAAGCAAGCTCCAAGTTCTAAGTCCCAAAATAAAGACCCTCATTCTGACCATTCTTCCGTCACTTCCGCTCTTTCTGTCATTCCCGCCCCTGATCGGGTCGAGGGTAAAACTCCGGCGGGAATCCAGACCTCAAAAAAACTAGATTCCCGCCTCCACGGGAATGACAATGTTATTGAGAATGACAATGTTAGCGGGAATAATAATACTTCTGTACCTCAATTCCCTTTAATTGCTCTTCTTGTTTCCGGCGGACATACTATGTTGATTCATATGAAAAAACATTACTCATTTGAAGTAATTGGCTCGACCCGCGACGATGCGGCCGGCGAAGCATTTGACAAGGTAGCCGCCCTCCTTGGTCTCCCCTATCCCGGCGGGCCGAACATTTCCAAGCTAGCCAAAACGGGAGATGAAACTCAGTATAAATTTCCGATAATTGACTTGACCGCCGAACCAAAAAGAAATTCTGAAGGTTTTCTTGAATATCCCGAACTCAGCCTCGATTTTAGCCTTTCAGGGCTAAAAACGGCCGTTTTAAATGTTGTAAAGACTTGCAAGGGCCAGGCCCTTGCAAAGGGCGGACATTTGCAGGCTGACATTGCTGCATCTTTTCAAAAAACATTGGTTGATACCTTGGTCCAGAACAGCCGGCGAGCTATTGAAAAATACCAACCGAAATCATTTATTTTATCGGGAGGAGTGGCAGCCAATCCTTTGTTGAGGCGGGAATTAGAACAGTTGTGTAAAGAATTAAAGGTCGAGTTTTCTATGCCCGACTTAAAATATTGCACCGATAACGCTGCTATGATCGGTGCCGCAGCATATTATAAACAAAAAGAGTTCGGTTTCACCGAGGCAAAAGAGCTCACACCAAACCCAAATCTAAAATTGGCATAAAAAAGCCGCGGCGCCAAAAGCGCCGCGGCCATTGGAAGCCGCTTATCATTCAGGAAATCAAATGTATTTTCTCCACTTGATACAACCGCCTTCCTAGAACTCGGAGTTGTAGATTACACCTTCTCTGTGAGCAGTTGTGTGAAACTCTGGTGATGCCTGAATATCCTCAAGTGTTTCAAGGAAGCCATGGTAACTGCTTTCCGCATAGATCGAGTTAACTGCTTTGGCCAGCCCATTCAGGCGCAGGATTTCTGAAAAACTCCGGTGTGCATCTATGCCCGGAAAGTTTTCCCCGAAGAGCTTGTAAACCTGAGCTTCTTCTCTTCGGTTTCTGATTTTCTTCGAAAACCAGAGGGCAAAAGCGACCGCAGGCATCGTTTTGATGTTATCATTCATCTCTGACCTTTCCTCGATTTTTCCAAAGAGCGCTTCAAAGAACATGCGCTCTTTGAATTACTGATATTTATCATACCACAATAGCTATTTTTTTGCAAGCTTGACATTCCTCTTGCGTGCGTTATCATTGGAAGGCTTTTTGCTGAGCTATTTCCTAGTGAACTTTTACAACCCAGTTAAAGGAGACTACGTTGAATATACTTCATGTATACCCCAAGATACCGGAAGAGACGTTTTGGAGCTTAAAGAAGGCTATCGCTTTCGCGGGCAAAAAAGCGTCATTACCGCCTTTGCCGTCCCTAACGGTAGCTGGCATTTTGAGGGAGTTGAGACCTGACTGGCAACAAAAGCTGGTCGACCTCAACATAGAAAGGCTAAGCGAGGAGGATCTGGCATGGGCTGATATGATTTTTGTCAGCGCCATGATCATCCAGGAAAAATCTGTGCTGGAGATCATCGAGAAATGCCAAAAGTATGAAAGTCTCAAGATCGTCGCCGGAGGCCCTCTGTTTACCTTGCAAGAGGAAGAGACTGAGGGAGTTCATCACTTTGTTTTGGGTGAAGCTGAAGTTACGCTGCCTTCTTTCATCCAGGATTTTGAGGAGGGAGTAGCTAAACACAGGTACGAAACAGAGGCAAAGCCCGACCTTTGCATAACCCCGCCCCCCCACTGGGATCTCCTGAGGGATAAGTTCAAGTACTATTCATCCATGTCGGTGCAGTATTCACGAGGCTGTCCGCACAAATGCGAATTTTGCGATATCCGGATTATGTTCGGGCAGAAACCAAGGGTGAAGGGAAATGAACAGTTTATCCATGAGCTAGACCTTCTGTATGACACCGGCTACAGGGGATCAATCTTTATTGTCGATGATAACTTTATCGGCAATAAGCGCAAGGTCAAGTCTCTATTACCGATCCTGGAAGCTTGGCAAAAGCAGAGGCAATATCCGTTTAAATTCTTCACGGAGGCGAGCATCAAACTGGCCGCCGATGAAGAGCTGATGGCGGGCATGAGCGCTGCCAACTTCCACAAGGTGTTTCTGGGCCTCGAAACGCCTTCAACCGATGCGCTCAAAGAGTGCAACAAGGGCCAGAACGTCAAAGTCGATCTGGTCGAAGCCGTACATAAAATCCAGGCCCACGGCATGATGGTTATGTCCGGCCACATCGTCGGTTTTGATAGCGACGACGAAACGATTTTCGAACGGCAGATTGAGTTCATTCAGAAGATGGGTGTATCAATTGCTATGGTCGGTCTGCTCTCGGTTTTACCCAAAACCGATCTGGAAAAACGGCTTAGAAGTGAGGAGAGGCTGCTTGCAAAAACAACCGGTGAAAACTCAAATGCCCTCACCTTTATACCTAAGATGGACAAGGAGGTGCTTCTGAACGGCTATTACCAATTGCTAACAACAATATATGGTTCAAGGGGATACTACAAGCGAATCCATGTGTTCCTGAAGCATTATAAACCAACAGTCAAGCGGGGCGGGAAAAAAGTCAACGGGAGTGAATTGAGGGCATTCCTACTGAGCTCAGTCAGAATTGGGCTTTCGAAGGACGGGTTTAGGTATTGGTGGCTTCTGGCCAAAACAATAACTACTAAGCCAAGGGCCTTTTCAGAAGCAGTGGAACTGGCCATCTGCGGCGTACATTTCAGCAGCGTTACCCGACGAATAGTCGGAGGGTAGGAATCTACGGATTTGAAAATCACAAAACCTGGGGCGCGAGAGCGATAAGCTTTCGCGCCCCCTTATTTTTTGACTTATATTGGAAATTAATATATTATATCCTTGCAATTTACAAAAGCGTTTGAGCGGGGATTAATGTCGCCCCGCAAGCTGCAGGAAGAAATTAGGGTAGTTAACCAGGGTATGAGATTGTAAACAATATCGATTAATGTGCCTGATTCGCTAATCAACCAAATTCCTAATTACCTAAGATTAGAGCCTGCCGGGAAGCTCCGTTAAGCTAGAAATGAAGCGCCACGTGGAATTGGGGTGGTACCGTCCAAATATTTTTGGGTCCCCAGGAAGCGTGTTTTTATTTTAAGAAAGGCAAAAATGAATAATCAATATGATTTCGAGACAAGAGAGGAACATTGGCGAAGCTTTTGGGATAAGGAAAGCATCTATAGATTTGACGAGAAATCAGAAAAGCCAATTTTTTCCGTAGATACTCCCCCGCCCTACGTATCAGCAGAGCATTTGCATGCCGGCCACATAATGAGCTATTCCCAGGCCGAGTTTATAGTCAGATATAAAAGAATGCGCGGTTTCAACGTTTATTACCCGATGGGCTTTGATGACAACGGTTTGCCCACAGAAAGATATGTTGAGCAGAAGTACAATATCGATAAGTCAAAGATCAGCCGTAAAGATTTTGTCAAAAAATGCCTTGAGGAAACCAAAATTGGCGCGAAAAACTACAAGGATCTATGGCGGTCGCTGGGCATTTCGGTCGATTGGACCAAAACTTACAGCACCATTAACGAGCATTGCCAGAAAATCTCTCAGTGGTCGTTCCTGGATCTTTATAATAAGAAAAAAATTTATAGAAAAGAAGCGCCCGTTTTATGGTGCACGCGCTGCCAGACAGCTATTTCGCAGGCCGACCTTGAAGCCGAAGAGAGAAAAAGCAAATTTTACTTTATCAAAGCCAAAGTTCCTACTGAAAAAGAACTTGTTTTTGCAACCACGAGGCCGGAGCTTTTGCCGGCGTGCATGGGAATATCTGTAAACCCAAAGGACAAAAGATATGAGCATCTAATCGGCCAAAAGGCGATTTTACCCCTGACAAAGAAAAAAGTATACATTTACGGCGATGACAGCGTGGATATGAAAATGGGAACCGGCGCGGTTTATTATTGTTCTTTCGGAGGGCATGATGACATCAAGTGGCTGGCGGAGCATCCGGATGTGAAGCCAACACACATTTTGGATATAAACGGCAGATTTAATGAAAAAGCCGGTAAATATAAGGGTTTAAAAATTTGTGATGCCAGAGAGAAGATTGTGCAGGATCTGGAAAAAGAAGGTGCTTTAGAAAAGGTTGAAGATAGAGAAAATGTGACCTTTACTCACGAAAGATGCGGAACTGATGTCGAATATATCATGACCGAAAATTGGTTCATTGATATTCTGAATGAGAAAAGAAATCTTTTGCAAAAGGGAAAAGAGTTGAATTGGCACCCGGAACATATGAAGCAGAACTATGATAGCTGGGTAAACGGGCTAAAATGGGACTGGTGCATCTCCAGGCAGCGTTATTACGGCGTGCCCTTTCCTGCCTGGTATTGCCAAAAATGCGGGGAAGTGCTTCTTCCGAATGAAAATGATCTGCCCGTTGACCCAACCGTTGATAAACCAAAAGAAGACTGCCCAAAGTGTAAGGGCAGTGAGTTTAAGGGTGAAGAAGATGTGATGGACACCTGGATGACTTCTTCTCTCACGCCCTTGATCGGGGCAAAGCTCGTTGAGGGCGAAAAACTGCAGAAAAAGCTCTATCCCGCCACCCTGAGGCCCCAGGCCTTTGAAATTATCAGAACATGGCTTTTCTATACGGTAGTAAAATCACATTATCATCACGATTCGCTGCCTTTTTCCGACGTTATGATATCCGGGCATGGTCTGGATGAGCGCGGCCGCAAAATATCAAAAAGGCTGAAAAACTATGTAGAGCCACAGAAAATAGTTAAGCAGTACGGCGCAGATGCGCTACGATACTGGGCAACCGGCGCGGCTTTGGGCGGTAATATGCGCTGGAATGAGGAAGAGGTTAAGAAAGGCAAGAAAACTGTAAATAAGCTCTGGAATGCTTCACGGTTCGTCATAGGGTTTCTGGAAAATGAGAAAATTATCAAACCAAATAAAGATGAGCTTGAAGATGCCGATAAATGGATTCATGATAGCTTAATGAGCACAATCGGAACTTGCGAAAAACATTTCGACAACTATGAATATTCTAAGGCTAGGAATGAAATAGATGACTTTTTCTGGAATAATTTCTGCGATTATTACCTGGAATTTATTAAATATAGGGTTTATGGTGGAAACGAAAAGAGTAAAAATGCCGCCCTGAGCACTGTTTCTGAGATTTTGAGTTCAATTTTAAAACTGTATGCCCCTATTTTACCCTTTATAACCGAGGAAATATACCAAACTTACTTTAAAAAATTTGAAGGGGAGAAGAGTATTCACTTATCAAAATGGCCGAACAAGGATGAAAGTTTATATAATCCGGGCGGAAATAAGGCATTTGATGCCGTTTTGAAGCTAGTCAATGAAATTCGCGCTCAAAAAACAAAACAAGGTATGTCTATCGGCAAGGAAATCGATGAATTTATAACAAAAGAGAAGTTGACCGATAGCCAAAAAGAATTTTTAGAAAAAACCCAAAGGGTCAAAAAAGTTATTTCTGCTTAAATTGTTCCACGTGAAACAATAAAAACCTGATAATTTAGAGTTGTTGTGGAAAAGTGGAATTTCCCTATTTCTCCGATATTTGTGCCTAAAATAGGAGCTAAAAAAATATCGTCAAGCACAAATCCACAATTATGCACACCTTATTCGCTTTTATTACCTATTTTAGAAGTGTCATTCTGGCTTGCCCAGAATCCAAATAGAAAAAAGTTAGATTCTGGACAAGCCAGAATGACAGGCTGGGGCAAGGATGCTATAATTTCTGTAGTTATGAAAAAGAAAAAATTCATTATTATCGTTTTAGTTGTTTTGGTTACCGGTCTGGGAGTGGGATATTTTATTTGGGCAAGTCAAAGAGCCAATTATTACTTAAACGTTTCACGTGAAACATCGGACAAACAGGAGGAGATTCTTGATCTCGAAAAGTCTGTCGCCCTGCATCCCAGAACTGAAAATATTATACCCCTTGCCGATCTATACATTTCTATCAACAGAAACGATCTGGCAGAACGGATTATGGTGGGTAGGGGAGAGGTGCAAATTTTGAATAAACTTGGCAATTTGTATTTAGATGAAAACAAGACCATAGATGCGGAAAATGCTTTTACGAAAGCAGAAAATAAAACTTCAAATCCAGACTCGTTAAAAGGATTAGTTCTTGTTGAGCTCAAAAAAGGCGATAGGGGAGTGGCTGAAGATTATCTAAGGCAGCTCACTCAGCTTGATTCAGATTCAGCTAACTGTTATGCCTCATTTGTTTATCTAAATGATTTCAAAAAATCAGAAAATGACTTCGAAGAGGCAAAAGAATGCAATCTGTATGGCCTGGATAAATACTTTAAAGAATACAAAGCCGGCCAAAACCCCCTATTTCTTAAACTTGAAGCTGCAAACGAGTATTATGCAAATAATTATCTGGCTCTTGCTCTTTCTGACACTTTGGCTTTACGAAGGGAAAATTCAAGGTATCGTGACGCTTACATCCTGGCTGCGAAAATTTATGAAAAATTGGGTGACCAAAAAAATGCCGATGATCAAAAACAGAAGGCTTTCCAAATTGACCCGACTAAATTTTAAGAATAATTTCGAAAACGAGAAAACCTGTTGAAAATTTTTTAGAGTGTCATTCTGGCCTGTCCGGAATCCGATTTTACGCTAGAATGTTAGATTTTGGCCAAGCCAGAACATGCTTAGACTCTAGTCTTCTAACCGTCGCCAGGGTGCGTTTTGGGGACTTCTTTAGCAATCTTAAGGCGTGAGGGGTTACAAACAGAAAACACCCACGCTAGCGCAGGTGTTTTCTAAGATGAAGGATAAAAATTATTCTACACCCTCAAATTGATGAACAACATTGACACCATTCTGGTCTTGGTGTCCGCCACCGGGAAGATTTTCATTAGCTTCAATGCCGTCTTTTGTTTCAGTGCCTTTTTCCTGTGCCGCAACTGCCGCAGATTGTCTTTGAACCTGCGCAGTTGAAGTTGGGGCAGGATTTTGCTGAGCATTCACTATGCCCGATCCCATCACGCCAACGCCACCAAGCAATAGAGATAGTACCGCAAGCATAGACGCTGATTTCTTATTCCATTTCATAATGATCTCCTATTTAGTTGTTATTACTCTCCATTCAAGTCGACCTTCTTGAACTATCTCCATTGTATACGAGGAAGATGAAATCAATATGAAGCTAGGATGCGGCTTGAAAAACAATGGTGACCAGCGTCCCTTTTCCTATTTCACTTTCAATAGTAATGGCGCCATTGTGTTTGCGCGCAATCTCTTGAGCAATAGATAATCCTAAACCAGTCCCGCCACCTTGTCCCCGTGCCCTGTCGGCACGATAAAGACGCTCGAATACATGTGGCAGGTCTTCTTTGGTTATTCCTATTCCCGTATCTTGAACGCGGATTATTGCTTTTGCATCATGGCAACTAATAGTTATATTAACGGAACCGCCCGCGGGAGTAAATTTAATGGCATTGCTCAGGATGTTGGTTATGAGTTGTTGTACGGCTTCAGCGTCTCCCTTGGTAAATATGGCTTCGGAGTATACGGTTGAGAGTTGAATTTGATTTTTGATGGCAATATTTTGCATTTTTCTTACTGCCTGCTCGGCTATTTGAGTAAGGTTTATTCTGTTCAATGAGTAAGCCTCTTGTTTGCTTTCCAATCTTGAAAGCGTGAGCAGGTCTTGCGTCATTTTTGTCATCAATTTTACTTCATCAATGGCACTCACAATAAGAGCGCGTTCTTTTTCTTTATTCCATTCCTTTTCCCGCAAGGCTACCTCTAAATTTGTCTGCATAACGGCAAGCGGCGTTCGGAGTTCGTGCGACGCGTCAGCGGCAAATTGTTTTTGTTTTTCCATTGCCTGTTGAATTGGCTTCAACGTTTTCCCCGCTAAAAAATAACTTAGACCACTTGAGACAAATAATATTATCAAGTCTACAAAAAATATGGTTGTTTGTAGCTGATTTATTGTTTTCGTTATTAGCAATGTTTGTGTCTGATCGTTTGAATTATCACCTTCAAAATTATCGTGGATATTTTTGCTGAGAGAATAAAAAAATGTCAAACTGAAAATAATTAAAATAACGGCAATAATGCCGAGATAAAAAGCGGTAAGCTTTAAACGGGCCCGCTGAAATATATTAAATCTTAAGCCGGTAGCCCACCCCGCGAATTGTTTCCAATAATTTTTCATGATTATTATGGTCTATCTTCCTGCGTAAATTTTTTATATGCACATCTACCGTGTTACTGAAAGCATTGGCGGCAAAATCCCACGCATGGTCATATAATTCATCGCGGGTGATAACCCGATTGGGATGCCGCATTAGATATTCTAACACCATAAATTCTTTGAGAGTAAGCGGAATTTCTTTGCCGGCGCAAGTTACTTTTCTTGTCGCTGTGTTTAAGATAATATTTTTAATTTTTAATTCGGTCGGCAGAGCCTCTTTGGGACGACGCAATAAGGCGCGAAGTCGAGCCGTTAGTTCATCAAATGAAAACGGCTTTATTAAATAGTCATCTGCGCCAGAATCAAGCCCAATAATTTTGTCTTCGGTCGTATCTTTCGCGGTGAGCATTAAAACCGGAATTGTAATATTGGCCTTGCGCCAATCCTTACAGACAGATACCCCGTCCTTTTTAGGAAGCATAATATCTAAAATCACTAGATCATAATCATGCATACCGAGTTCAATTCGCCGCTCGCCACTTTCGCCATCCAAAACATAGTCGGCGGCATAACCTTCTTGTTCTAGCCCGCGTTTTATCCCCGAAGCTAATTTTTCGTTGTCTTCTACAATTAAAACTTTCATGTTTACAGTATAAAGAAATAAGATGAAGTTTTCATGAATTTTTCTATATGATCTGTCTCATTTCCTCTTTTAAGGTCTCTATATTTATTTGCTTTTTCTGTTCTTCCGTTGTTTTTAGTGCTAGTTTTTTCTTAGCAATGGGTGGCAATAGGTTTTGGGTTTGTAATGCTAACTCTTTAGATTTCTTCTGAGTCGGTTTCTAAAAAGAATATATAATAAATATTAGCGTAGTGATTTTTGAAGAATTGAGCACGAATTTAGCAAAAAATAGTGTCAGTAAGCTGACACTATTTTTATAATCTAATTTTCTTACCTTGGTGTGTCAAATGTATAATCGCCTTTTGACCAGTCTTCGCTTACGTGCTAGAATATAGCTTCTGCCCAAGAAAAAAACTGAATTAGCTGAATTAGCTTGAAGGTTCGAGCATTCAGTGGTAAAATAGGAAGCAAGCTGATAGATATTTGCGAAAAATAAGGAGTATTAATGGCTTTACAAAAGGAAGAAAAAGAAAAAGTTATAGAGGGCGTTCAGACGCACGAAAAGGATACCGGATCTCCGGAGGTCCAGATTGCTATATTTACGGAAAAAATTAAGAAGCTGACAGAACATCTAAAGAGCCACAAAAAAGACAACCATTCAAGGCGGGGTCTTCTGAAAATGGTTTCAAAAAGGCGAAAACTGCTTGATTACCTGATGAATACAAACAAGAAGAGATATGGTGAGGTAGTGAAGAAGCTAGGGCTTAGAAAGTAACTCTTCTACGGAATACAAATCTCAAACGAATCTACATATTGTACAAATAGCCACAAAGATAATTCGTGAAAAATTAGCAGTATTTGTAGATTCGTCTAGGATTCGTAATCCGTAGCAAAAAGAACATTAATAAATTAAATAATTTGAGAAACCGGGAATTTTAGTCGGGTAAGATGAGTAAATAGTACTACTATTAGCTCCTTGAACTCGTTTGAAATCTCTGTTCTTAAAGAAGACCCCGACGTTTCGGTCAGGGTAGAAAGGAAAAAAATGGAGAAATCAAAATCTCTAGGAAAAGTAGCCGTTGAGGCAAAGTCAGGCGGCAAGGAATTTAAATTTGAAACAGGCAAGCTGAACAAGCTCGCCTCGGGTTCATGTGTAGTTTCGATGGGCGAATCCATCGTGATGGCGACGGCGGTGGCTTCAGAAGGAATAAAGGAAGGCATCGACTACTTCCCTCTTTCGGTTGATTTTCAGGATAAATGGTATGCGACCGGAAAAATTTCCGGATCAAGATTTGTAAAGCGCGAAGGCAGAGGATCCGAGCTTGGCATTTTGCGTTCCAGAATGATCGACAGATCCATTCGCCCGATGTTCCCAAAGGGCTATATGAATGAACTCCAGGTTATCGTCACTCCGCTATCGCTGGATGAAACGATTGACCCTGTTGTCTTGGGTTTAAACGCGGCATCGGCATCGCTGCTGCTTGCCGGAGTGCCTTTTGAAGGGCCATTAAGCTGTGCCCGAGTCGGTAGAGTTGACGGCAAGCTGATATTAAATCCAACCCATGAAGAAATGGAAAAGTCTGACCTCGACATTCTCGTTGCAAGCACGAGCGAGGCCATAACTATGATCGAGGGCGGCGGAAATGAAGTGCCGGAAGAAATTGTAGCTGAGGCGCTTAAGTTTGCCCACAAGGAGATGCAACCTTTGATTAAAGCCCAGAGCGATTTAGCGAAAGAAATGAAAGTCAAAGAGCGAGAATACGAGCTGCACAAGCCGGCGGAGGGCGCATATCTTGCCATTACAAAATATCTGGAAGACAAGCTTGGCGAGGCGGTCCGCCACCAGGACAAAATTACCCGAAGCATGATTATTAACGAACTTGAAGACGTGGTTCAGGAACAGTTCAAAGAGGAGTTTGAAGAAGAAGAAATCTCCCTGGCTTTTGACAAGGCGATTAAAGAAGAAGTCAGAAAAGTTATTCTCGAGGAAGGCATCCGTCCGGATCATCGGAAAATGGATGAAGTTAGGGCATTATCCAGCGAAGTCGGGCTCCTGCCGAGAACACACGGTTCAGCTTTGTTTAATCGCGGTGAAACACAGATTCTTTCCATTACCACTCTTGCTTCCCCGTCCAAAGCTCAGATGATCGACTCCATGGATCAGGACTTTAACAAAAGGTATATCCATCACTACGTAGACACCGGAGCCTCATATGGCGACATTAAGCGGCTTGGTCCGGGCAGGCGAGCCATTGGCCACGGATTTTTGGCGGAGAAAGCGCTTGAGCCGGTTTTGCCTGACGAAAAGGATTTCCCCTACACCATCAGAGTTGTTTCTGAAATTCTTGCCGAAAACGGCTCCTCCTCAATGGGCTCAGTCTGCGGCTCTTCATTATCACTTATGGACGCGGGCGTGCCGATCAAGGCTTCCGTTGCCGGCATTGCCATGGGCCTTATGACCGAAGGCGGCGACCTAAGCAAAAAACACGTCATTTTGACTGATATTCAAGGCGCGGAGGACTTCGCCGGAGATATGGACTTCAAGCTTGCCGGGTCGAGGACCGGTATGACGGCTATTCAGATGGATATCAAGGTGAAGGGACTCACTCATGAGTTCCTGGTTGAAGTAATGAAAAGGGCGAAAGCTGCTCGTTTGCAGATACTTGACATTATGGACAAGGCAATAGCCGCGCCAAAAAAAGAAATGTCGAAATATGCCCCGCGGCTGACAACGCTGCAGATCAATCCCGAGAAAATCCGCGATGTTATCGGCAAAGGCGGCGAAATGATTAACAAAATTATCGCCGAGTGCGGCGTGGAAATAGATATCGACGACGAAGGAACGGTTGTGGTCGCGGCTGTAAACGGCGAGAATGCGAAGAAGGCTATCGATTGGATTAAGTCCATTACGGCTGAGCCGGAAATCGGCAAGGTTTACAAAGGCCGGGTTGTTAAAATTATGGACTTCGGCGCATTCGTCGAGTTTATGCCGGGCAAAGAAGGCCTGGTCCACATTTCTCAAATCAAAAATGAAAGAGTTGAGAAAGTGACCGACGAGCTCAAAGAAGGCCAGGAAGTAGACGTCAAACTAATGGAAATAGACTCCCAAGGCCGAAACAACCTCTCGATGAAGGCCGCGCGAGGGAAATAACCAATTTTCAATTTCTAATTTCCAGTAAATTTTCAATTCTCAAATTCAAAGTTTCAAAAATAGTTGCAAGGGCCTGGCCCTTGCGGAGGCTGTCTTTCTGAGGAATCGAAGAATCTCCGAAGAAGGTCGGATCTTCTAGTAACCTGCTAGTCCGACCTTCCACCCCCCTTTTGTATACTTGACACTGACTATTTGGTCAGTTAAAATTTTTATGTATGGAGGGGAAAATTACAACAAGGCAGAGGGAAACTTTGGGGATTATTTATAATTCTTTTCGTGATGCCGGGTTCCCCCCGTCGCTGCAAAATTTGCGCGAAGATCTTGGCGTGGCCTCAAACCAAGCTGTTCTTGATCTTTTGAAAGCTCTTGAGAAGAAGGGATTTATAAAAAGAGAAGAAGGCACATCGAGAGGAATCGTTATCCGACCGATCGGCTATGAAGCAATTGGCAAGGAGCCATTAGTGAGAGTGGCTGGCGTAACTGCTGCAGGACCGATGACTTTAGCTATAGAACAGAACGAATGGACAGAGATGCCTTCCGGCCATCAAAAGTTTGAAAATGTCTTTGTGGTTAAGGTAAGCGGTAGCTCAATGATTGAGGCTGGAATCTATGATGGGGATTCGGTATTGATAAGAAAGGCTGAAGAGTTCAAGTCTGGAGATATAGTTCTAGCCCGTCAAGGTGATGATGTGACATTAAAGACATTCACCTATGATAATGGCAGAACATATCTAAAACCGGAAAACCCTGCATGCAGAATAATCCCAATAACTCACGACACCTACTTTTTAGGTAAAATGATAGCTAATTTAGGAAAATAAAATGGCAGAAACAAAGATGACAACTACCGAGATAATTAACAAAATCTTTCGCGATACAGACGCAATTTATGGTCTTACGGAGTTTAGTGACATCGACATAGAAACTGCTCTGGATATTTATGAAAAAGATGGTAAGTATTACCTGAAATGTTTCAAAAGAGAAAAGGACATCCAAGTTTTTAACCCAGAAAGCGGTAGTGGGAACCCAGAGGAAATAGTCCGTCAACTCTGGCTTTATAAACTTATAAATTATTATAAGTATCCGGCCGATAGGATCGAAGTTGAAAAGGATGTCCATTTTGGCAGCTCTATCCGTGCCCGCATAGATATAATTGTTTATCACAAAGATAAAGTTACTCCGCATATTGTCATTGAGACAAAGAAACCCAAGGAATCAGAGGGGATTGATCAGCTAAAGTCGTACCTTTCCTCGGAAGGCGCACCCATAGGTGTTTGGTCGAACGGAGATGCAAAGATTATTTTGTACCGGCCCTATCCCAGAGAGTACGAAACATTAAGGGAAATTCCCCGAGTTGATCAAACTATTGAAGACGTGATTGAGGAAAAACTAACCCTTAGAGATCTCGCAAGTGAGTATGATTTAAGAAAAATTATCTTAGCGCTAGAGGAATTAGTATTGGCGGGGTCTGGCGTCGACTCTTTTAATGAAATATTTAAGCTTATTTATGCAAAACTTTATGATGAGAAAGAAGCAAATACGCGTAAAGATCAAGAACTGTTTTTTAGAAAGACAAAAGAGCCTCAGACGACTTACGACACTATAAACGACTTATTTAAGCAAGCAATCAAGGAATGGCCTGGAATATTTAATAAACACGAAAAGATTGAACTAGCTCCAAACCATCTTTCTATTTGTATCCCAGGACTGGAGAGAATACGTCTTTTTGGCGCCCAGCTTCCTGTGATGGATCAGGCTTTTGAATATCTTTTAACGACTGTTGCAAAGGGAAGTAAGGGACAGTACTTTACCCCACGAAATGTTATAGATATGGCGGTGAAGATGTTAAACCCAAAGAAAAACGAGTATGTCATAGATCCTGCTTGCGGATCCGGAGGATTTCTCATCCATGCTATGTGGTGGGTCTGGCAAAATCAGTTGGCAGATGCAGATCAAAATGCAAAGTCAGATTATGCAAAAAGATATGTTTACGGCATAGACTTTGACGAGAAAACAGTGAAGATATCTCGCGCGTTGATGCTAATTGCTGGCGATGGCAAATCTCATGTTTTTAAGCTGAATTCATTAGACACTAGAGAATGGCAAGGCGAAGAGTCAGAGAAAGTTCGCGCGAGAGCAGAACTTCAGAATTTACTTAGTGAAACTGGGGACAGTCAAAAGGATCGTGCAAATAGAGAAAGCCTGAGGAATCTTAACTTTGATATTCTTCTAGCAAATCCGCCATTTGCCGGTGAAGTTCGTGATCAGGTACTCTTCAAGACTTATGACTTAGCAAAAAATGAAAAAGGGAAACAGAAAAATACAGTCGAGAGACATATTCTATTTATCGAAAGAGCGCTTGAGATGGTCCGACCAGGTGGACGCATTGCGATTGTTCTACCACAGGGAGTTTTTAATAACACAAATATGTCATACATCAGAAACTGGCTTTTTGATAAAGCGAGAGTTTTGGCTGTTGTTGGACTTCATGGGAACACATTCAAACCGCATACGGGCACTAAAACCTCTGTGCTGTTTTTACAGAAATGGGGCGAGGACGAGAAGCCGCAGAAAGAGTATCCAATATTTATGGCGGTTTCAAAGAAAGGTGGTAAGGATAACTCGGGAAATCCAGTTTACAAAAAAGATGAAAAAGGAAATCCTATATTTAAATCAATTAGCGAAAAAGTCCTTGATGATGACCTGAGCGAGATAGCAGATGGATTTGTAGGGTTTGCAAAGGAACAAGGATTTAGTTTTTGGAGGTAAGATGAATATGATGGATATTAGGACATATAAATTATTTATAGATGAATCGGGCACGGCGGATATTCAAGACAAGAATTCCAAACTTTATATAGTGGCTGGATGTTCAATAGAAGAACAGAAGCGAGAGAGGATCAAAATAAAAGCCGATCAAATAAAGTTCAAATATTGGGGCGATACCAATGTAGTTTTTCATTCAAGAGAAATAGGAAGGAAAGAAAATCATTTTAGTATACTCAAAGATAAGAAAATTTATACAGATTTTTTAAAAGATTTAGAAAATTTTCTGTCTGAGGCAGATTTTAAAATGTTATTTGTGGTTGTTGATAAGGAAGAAGCCATAAAATATGTTTGGGATGAAAGATATACTTGGAATAGGCTGAAAATTTATAAAGAAACCTCTAATCATATAATCAAAAATTTCTTATTAATTTTACTCACAGGGGATTCCAGGGGCAAAATAATCGTGGAATCGGCTACCGCAGAAAAAGATTTTTATTTTCATAAAGCCGTTGGACACCTTACCGCTGATGGTATAAAAGAGTTAAACGTTGGTTTTGGGAAAGTTCAAGACACTCTGACTTCCATATCTTTTGTCAGCAAGAAAAATCATGATATCGAGGAGCAAATCGCAGACCTTTTTGCCTATGGGGCTAAATGTAAGTATCTTGCGAAACAGAAGAAGAAGTTCAGGAGGGGAGAGTATGAATCTTTAATGATGGACTTGTGTAACAAGAAACTTTTCAAGATTCCTAAAAATGCAGGCATTAGAAAGATGAAATATTTTAAAGAGGTTGAGCCATTTTTAGTTTTACCAACAACAGAAGATCTAGTAAATGCCACTGCAGCAAACGCAAAAACTGGATCGCGGCATCACGCTCGCTCCCCAGTTTCTAAACCTAAAATAGCAAAATAATGAATACAAGTCAATAATAAAGTTATAAAAAATAAAACAACCCTTAAAGAAAAGAGTTGCCCTTGGATGTAAAACCTTTTCAGTCAGAAAGGATTCGACTGAAAGACACCCTAAGTATAAAGACGATAAAGCCATAAGTCAATGGAAAAGTTACAAAATAAAAACTAGTTTTTGGAGTAAATAATGAAAGATAATATCTTCGCCTACCTCCCCTTCGAGCACGATAATACGGAGTATATAAATAACCTTATTAATTATGCTCGTGAGCAAAGTAATAAGGGTAGCGCCGAAAGCATCTTGGCTTCGGCTGTAATATATACAAATTTAGTTGAATATCTTGCAACCCACCTTCTTAAAAACTTTAAACAGATGGTGTATTTATTAACCTACCATCAGCTACAGGGTGTACTGTTTCTAAAAAATACAAAAAGTAAGGGAGCGCCTAAAACTTTAGGACCTCTGAAAAACGAGCTAGAGTGCTATGAATTTCCTGATAAGCAGGATTTTTTGAAAGACATAATTGAATTCTCCAATGCCAGAAACGCTCTTTTCCATCGTTTATTTGAAAAAGATGAAAACGTAACAAAGCTTGACGTTGATCTTGTAAAAATGCAAAGTTTAGCGGAAGAAATTCTTGCTAAGTATAATGTTATTATTACAGGCATAACAACTACTTGGCAAAATATCTTGACTGTACCGCAATCAGGAACAGAAAAAATAAAAAAAGATAAAAAATGACTTATTCAATTATCCAAAAATCACAACTTGAAGGAGCGATGCGAATAGATGCGGAGTATTATCAGCCGGAATATCTTATCATTGAGGGCAAATTAAAAACCCTGAAAGCTGAGAAACTTGTTAATTTGATCGAGAGACCTGTTGTAACTGGCTCTACTCCAAAAGTAAGAGACTGTAGATGTGATGGAACTGATATAAAGTTTATCAAAACTGATACTGTTAGAGAGGGAAGGATTATCTTTGATACCGCAGATTTATTGCCAAAGGAAGCCAGCAGAAATAATAGTAAACCAAAAGATGGAGATATACTAATTACAATTATTGGTGCTACTGCTGCAATTGTGGGAAGGGCAGCACGGGTTTTTAGTGATGACCCAATAATGAATATAAACCAAAATATTGTTCTGATTAGACCCAAAAAATTAATTCGTTCAGGTTATCTAGAGACTTTTTTTAGGAGCAAATTCGGTCGTAACCAATTATGGCAACAAAGTAGACAAACAGAACAGGTTAATCTTAATTGTCGAGAAGTAGAGAATGTACTAGTCCCTTTGGCGAATGAGCCGTTTCAGGATAAGATTGATAAGATGGTTAGTCAGTCTCATCAAATCATGACTGAAAGCTCCACAATATTTAGTCAAGCAGAAAGTTTGCTCTTGGAAGAACTTGGGCTTTTGGATTTTGAGGCGGATCATGATTTGTATTCGGTTGTGAATATTGGAGAAGTTCAGGAAGCAGATCGTATGGATGCTGATTATTTTCAGGCAAAATATAAAAATCTAACCGAAAAGTTGAAAAATGCTAAAAAGTTAGGTGATATAACTTCAATACAAAAAGGGGTTGAGCCGGGCAGTGGGGCATACCAAGAAGAAGGAAGAGCGTTTATAAGAGTTAGCAATCTTTCTAAGGATGGTATCAAGGACAATAACCAACAGTATTTGTCTAGCGATCTTTATGAAAAACTAAGGAGTGAATATCAGCCAAAAATTGAGGATATTTTGCTAACTAAGGATGCAACCCCGGGGATAGCGTATGTCCTAAAAGAAGAAATTGATGGAATTATTTCTGGCGGGATTTTAAGACTTAAAATGAAAGAAAAAATTGAGCCGGAATATTTGGCTTTATGTATTAACTCACTTGTCGGTAAGTTGCAGGCAGAGAGGGATGCTGGCGGTTCGATTATTAATCATTGGAGACCTGACCAGATAAAAGAAATTTTAATTCCCATCTTACCAAAACAAACTCAAGAAAAAATTGCCGGTTTGGTTCGAAAGTCTCATGAATCTCGTAAAAAAGCAAAGGACCTTCTCGAAGAAGCAAAAAGGAAAGTTGAAGAGTTGATTGAAAAATGACATATGAAAATAGCGGTTTTTAGTGATGTGCATGATAATCTAGTCCGGTGGCGGGAAGCGGCGGAGATTATTAAGCGTGAAAAGATCAAAATCGGTTTTTGTTGCGGTGATATCGGTGATTTGCAGACGGTTGAAGAAGTGGCAAATAGTTTTGAAACGCTATACTTGGCGCTTGGAAATCTGGATTTTAAATTGAAGAATGGACTGGATTCCCGCCTCCGCTCTTCGAGTCTGAGCGATGAGGCTCAGGCCTCAGAGTCGAATGACGGGAATGACAAAGAGAGCGGGGATGACAGAAATGGCCAGAATGACGAACAGAGGAGTAAAAATACGACAGGCCTTTTCCCGGAAAATGTGGTTTTTACGCAGGATTATGGAGAAGTCGAGCTTGAAAACCGAAAAATTGCCTTTGTTCATAGCAATCGCTTGGCCAAAGAATTAGCCGAGGCTCAAGGGTACGACATTGTATTTTACGGCCACACCCACACTCCTTGGGAAGAAAAAGTTAGCCCTTCGACTCCGCTCAGGACAGGCAGCACACTTCTCCTCAACCCCGGCGAAGTCGCCGGTCAGTTCGGCCGGGCCTCGTTTGCCATTTATGACTTGGCAAAAATGACAGCAGAGCTTAAGATGTTAAAGTAGTTATGTTAAGGAAAATCTCTACAACTGTCACGATAAGTATATTGGTCAGTATTATTATATTACTGGCGACAAGTTGGTTTATACAACATACTATCTTTCAAGATGCTTGCTTTGGATTAGCATGTACTAGTGTTCCGGGCACTAGTTATGGTTTTCCCTTGTCAGTTGCCACTCTTTATCAGGATTCCTCAAATTATAATATTATTTATAAAAATATCTTTGTTGATTTTATTTTATTCTTTTTGATCAGCTCAGTTATTTGCATGTTTGTTTACATTTTTAAAGGAGGGGCAAGCTGGCTCAAGCAAGCGGCAGCTATAATAATCGCTTGCATAGTATTGTCAGCACCTTTGGATATGGGTACATCTGTTCTAAAGATAAAGAATGAATCTCATTCGAGCAGATGTTTCTCTGAGCTTATGTCTAGTACAAGAGGTGAAGCTGATGGCACCTGTTACAAGTATGGTTATCCATTTACGGTGAAGGAACGCATAGAAGGCATCGGTTGGTCCGGTGATCTTTCTTTTCCTGGTGAGGGGTCACAAGCCCTTCTCGATAACTTTATTTTCTTCTTTATTATTTCGAATGTTAGTTTACTTTCTATGTGGCAAGTATTCCTTAGGAGAAAGTCCAAGTAAGATCTAGCTAATTTGGGCGCTACCCTTGCTATATATGGTTTGAAAAACCTGCAGGCCGAGCTTCAGGTATTAAAGTGAAAACATTGCAAGGGCCAGGCCCTTGCAATGTTTTGCAGTGACACAACTTTGTGCGATCGCACAAAGTTGTGTCACTGGTACTCGAGTTCATCGCTTTCATTGCTACCCTCCCCAAGAAGCGTCTCAAAGTTTTGCTATCGCACAAGTTTGAGACTTTTTTTATCAAACTAAACATAGCAAAGATCTGACCTTTGCGGGGTCGGTTCACTAAACTAGTCTAGTGAACTTTTTCTAAATCCAGGTTTTGATGATCTGACTATTTAATTTTTCCGTTCATCTAATTATTTCTAATCCTCTAATTATCTAATTTTCTAAATTATCTCCCAAACTGTGCTAAAATATGCTTATGGGAAACGCAGAAAGGCAAAGACAACAACCTGAGAAAGAATTACAGCCCGATAAACCCGATTTAAAGTTGGTTGACAATGCGCGCGATACGGTTGAGCCTGTTGATGAATTTTATATTGCGCCAACTGAAGCAGATTTAGCTGAAAACTTAGAAATAGGTCTGGACCGCATTCAAAGTATCCTTAATACAAAGGTTGATTGGGATGTGACTGAAGGGGGAGCTGTTAAGCCATTCTGGCAAAAAGATGATGAGACACTTGAGCAGTATAAGGAAAGGCTTGGGTATCGCAGTGATGTGCAGGGTAAGATTTGTGCTCTTTTGGGTGAAGAATTGTATATTAACCCGCATGATCAGAATAGATATTTCTCTAGCCTAGCTGAAGCTACCATGAAGGTGTGCGGTAATGATTCTAGCCTAGCGCTCGATGAAATTATAAAAGCATTAGATAATACGGCTAAAACGGGCGATATTTTCAATGTATACAAATTAGCTATCGCAACAACAGAAGGCAGGGATATTAGTGAGGAAATTATAGGCATAGACGATGATTGGCGATATGGTTCCGCGGAGGGCATCCAAAAAGGCCCGCTTTTTTTGAACGCCGTCCATACTATAGAAGCTCTAAATGAGCACAAATTTATCGGGAAACAAGAGACAGAAAGCGCACTGCTTGAGGTTATAAAAAGAGGTGCACCAAACTGGACGGGTGACAACTTAAATATAAATGACAGAGAACTTGTGAAAAACATGATTGAGGATGGTATCGACGAGAGAGAATATTTTGGCATGGATGAATATGATGATTCGCCGGCAATATTTGAGGCTCTGGAGCTTCTGAAAAGAGTCGGTAGTGAGAAATGTGTGCAACCAATCTTGGATTATGTTAAAACTAGCGAACCGAACCGCCTATATTATGCTGCTCAAGCACTGTCTAAAGCTGCGCCTGAAAAAGCAGCTCAGACTTTGATGAAGGATTTAAAGTCAAACTCTATTTATGAGAAAGTTCTTGCGGAAAAGCTGCTTTTGAACCTGGAGCTTGGGAAGATAGGAATTTCAGGAGAAGGTGTACGATATCTGAACCAGCTCTATGATCTGGGTATTTTTAACAAAAAAGGTTCCTTCGTGCAGCGTCTCACAAATGAGGGGCAGATTGGCGTATTTGATGAAAATAGCGAACTTATGGTCTATTTCCCTCTTCAGCTTGACCGAAATGACAGTCAGGACAGGATTCAGGCGCAGATAATGAAGTTCACATACGAGAGCCTTTTTATACCCAAAGAGGACGAAACAGAAGAGGAGCGAGCGCAGAGAGAGCGAATTCTGGAAGATTTTAAGGCTAAGTTTAGCGAAGTCTATCTCGGTGATTTTGAGGCAAAAACGGGGCTTGCCTTCAACTCCTTTTCGCTTCATGATCAGGGATGGTTTTTGGAATATGTAAATAATGCTTCAGAAGAAGAGAAAGACCGAGCTTACAGTTTTTTGAAAGAGTTTAGGCATGAGGGTTTGAGAGCATTTCTGACTATGGGATACGGATCAGAAAATGGTAATCTTATTCTTGATTTAAGCGGAAAAATAGATAATAAAGAGTTTAAGAACATATTACTTCAGTTCACTCGCCTTATCGGATCTGCCGAACGATTTCGGGATTTAGCGGAAAGCTCGATAGAGAATTTTGAGGATTTTTCTACTCAAGTGCATGAGGCAATCCTGAGAAGAGCTAAAGATATATTTCTCGCATTGGATGTGGTGAGCAGTGGGAACGCTGAACGCTCTGAGAATGATGTAGAAGATGCATTTCGTTCGCTAAACTATGCCCTTTCTAGCCTCTCGGATCTTTTTAATGAGGGTGCGACTCTAAAACAGAAGCAAATCAATAAGGATGGAGCAATATCAAGACGGTTTGAAGGAGAAAATGGAGATGTTATTAATGTTTTTATCAGGCCGGAAGCAAGTGATGACGGCCAGGCAAGGATAAACTTTGCCGTAAAGCCGGGCGACAAGCATTTAAAAAGCCTTTTTACCAGAACAGAAATCCATAATGGAAGGGAAACTCAAAGATCGGATATTCGCATCGGTTTTGATCTGGATGTCGATCGCGCAGGAAATGTGCGTGGTTTCTCAATGGACACGGGAAGAAGTCCCTATAAAAGCGAAATCTACACTAGAGAAGGCGACGTTTTGGGGAAGATGCTCGAGCTTGCCTCTGAGCACAAAAGCCATAACTATGATTCATTTAATCCCAGACTGTCAGATCCAGAAAAATTTAGAGAGATTGCTGAAAACCTGGATGCCTTTTTAGAACATGGGTATTCAAGGTGATTATTTAGACCACACAAGGTTGAAAACTGTCCTCATGGTTTGGGCAACCTCAGGGCTTTCCACTATAAACCCCATCGTTTTCTTGCCAAAAGCGATAAAAGCCACTTTATTTTTATAAACGTTAATTTCTGTATATAGACTAAAAATCTCTTTCTTGATATATTTTCTTTCTCTTAGCCTTTCCCTGTCTTCTACGAGTATTTCTTTAGCGGGTTTTTTTGGTGAAATAATCTTGGTTTTGATCCCAAGCGCGGCTCTTCTTTTGGTATACCCATGAATATACTGGCCTAGTTTATCCTCTTCAAAAGGGGAACGGAAAACTAGTATTTCCTCAGGTTTCTCCCGCAAGGTATCCTCATAAACCTTCTTGATGCCTTCTACCCCCTCATAATAAACAACGCCGGGCTTGTTGTGTGCGAGATTGTAGTCGGAAATGATCTCGGGCAGAAGCGCCTCAACCGTTTTTTCGTTCTCTTCAAGCTCTTTTTTCTGCTCCTCGATCACTTCAAGCAACTTTTGGGGGTGCTCAACCCGATAAGTCAGCTTTTTGCGCTTGTCGAACTCCTCCACCAGGCCTTTTTTGGTTAATGATTTAAGCACAGCGTAGGTATTCTGCCTGGTCAGCTTCAGATGGGCTTTTTCGGCAATATTCGGCGCGCTCATCTCACCGTTTGTGAGGAGAATGTTGTAAATGTATGATTCGTTGACGTTAAAGCCGATTTTCTCAAAGATTTCAGTTTTCATAGATAGATGATTAGAGATTGGATAATCAGATGACTAGATCATCCTTTCTCGTGCTCCTTTCTTTTGTAGCCAATAAAGCTATTGATCTGTTTTATTAGACCCACATACCCTTCGAATAGTTTTTTTGCCTCTTCTGATGAGCAATATTGCAAGTCGCGCGCTAGAAGCAAACAGGATTGTGTTTCGGCTGCGGAGCCCCTTGCAATAATGAGAAATTTAACTTCTTCCAGGTAGTGATACCTGCCATGCCCTTCAGCTATATTGAGTTCGACGGATAAAGCTGCTCTACGGGCTTGGCTCGTTAATGAATAGAGCTCTTCTTTCGGAAAATTCCTACTCATCTTATAAATACTTAACGTAAGTGTATGCGCCTTCTGCCAAATATTCAGTTTGGTAAAATCGTTCGCCAATATACTCCTTTCAGCGTTAGGCAATTGGAGGACCGGATAATTGGATTATCAGAAAATCTGGTTTCTAACTATCCAATTATCTAATTATCTTTTTGCCCCGACTTTCTAGCATTATCTGATAATCTAAGAACATTTTCTATGCTCTCAAAAATGTTCTCATCTGTCAAGTATTATCTGACAAATAGGTATAAAAGCTGAGTATTGAGTATAGATGTTGAATTATCTTTTGCCAGGAAAGTATTGACAATACACTAACGCCGTGTTATTATATGCACATCAACCAATCAAAACGACATTTAGTCAAGGTTGACGCAACTTGAACCATATTACCTAATAGATTTCGGCTGCCGCATGGCTTAGCGGTTAAGGCTTGGACCGGATTTATACAAATTTCATTCATAAAGAATGACGCTCATTCAACATAAATCCAGGAAAGGGTCATGGCTGATAAACATCTTGTAGGTATATCGACAGACCAAAACTAGTCTTGAGATGACTTGTGGAGGGTAGAAGCAAAAGTGAATGTAAGGCCTTTATAAAAAAGCTTTGTGCTCACTACAGCCACAAGGATCTGGAGAGTAGAAGTTGGAGGATCGGAAGAACAGATAATTAGATGATTAGATTTAATCCAATTCTCTAATTATCCAATAATCCAGTCATCCAGTGAATCCAGAAAGCAATTTGACAATTGAATAATCATTTCGTCATTCTGACTTGGTTTGTCATTTCGACCGACTTCCTGGAAGGACGAGCGGAGAAATCCCTTAGAACTTTTCATCAAACAATTTGGTTATAAGCCGGAGGTTAGAGATTAGAGAACTAGAGATTGGACTTGGGTCTAATTATCTGAATATCTAATCATCTAAACATCCATTTATGATCAGGTAATTTGAAGAAAAAATATAAAATTGAAGCCATATTTTCATCTTGGTGATGGCTTTGTGAGTGAGAAGCAATTCTTAATTACGAAGCCATTACCAACCCCAGACACATCAGAAGTGTTTGGGTCTCGCCTTAAAAAGGAGGTGAAAGATATGGCAGAGATCAACGAGCTCTTGGGCGCGTTGATGGGCGCCCTAGAGGCAACCGAGAAAGCGGTTGCCCGTGCCCGGACTAATGTCCGGGATGAGGAGGCCATCAGGGAGGCCGTCCGGGAGGCGGTCTCCCGCTCTCTCGAGGAGAGAGGCTGGAAGAAATTCCAGTTTTTCTCCTCTTATTACGGGAGTCATCCCGAGAGAGGAGGGGGGGATGAGAAGAGGATATTCCTCTTCCATCCCAGGGTGGACATCTCGCGGTGGAGCGAGGTGTCTTTCACCCACGGAGACAGGTCGGAGAACGATGAGAACGAGTCGTTCTCCGACTGGATGGAAGATCTCGAGGAAGGGAGGGATTTCCTCGAGATGTAAGCAGCCATTACCAACCCCGGCATGAAATTCCGTGTTAAAAAACTGCGGCATGACCGGGTCTCACCTTAAAAAGGAGGTGAAAGATATGGCAAAAAAGAGGAAGGAGATTAAAAAACGTCTCCTTCTGGTCGCCCATGGTGACTTCGACGGCATCGCTAGCGCGGTGCTGGCTTCCTGGAGGCATCCGCTTGAGGATGTCCGGGTCGTCTTTGTCCAGCCGTTTACGGTGGACAAGGTCGAGGTGGCTGATGATGAGGATGTCATCGTTGTGGATGTTGCGGTTAATAACCGCGACCCCAAGATGACGACTGATTTTATCAGTCGTTTGGGCGGCCGGCTCTACCGGTGGTTTGACCACCATCGGGGCTGGGAGTCTCTCAAGATTGATGACAGGTTTGTCATCAATTCAGATGCTCCCAGTTGTGCCCAAGTAGTCATGTCGTCGTCGCAAGACGGGGATATGGAGTACTACTTTGGCACCCTGATGGTAGATGCCACCGCGGCTGACACTCGTCAGGGGACGCTTTCGAAAAAAGCGGACCTGATCGAGCGGGCCACGAAAGCTGATCTCTCGGACGATTCTGTCCGCGAGGCGGCTTTCCGCTGGCTCCTCGGCGACAAGTCGAAGCTCTCCGTCCTGGAGGCTGCTGCTGAAAAGTATGCGGCGATCCAGGCGGAGACGGAGCGGCTTTCCGCCACTTACCGGGTAACCGGTAACGTGGCTGTAGTTGATGCTCGCGAAAGCGAGCACAACTATGACCGGACCCAGCTCTTGCTGGCCGGTCAGAAGGTTGCTCCGTTCGCGGTGGTGGTCTCGGCCAACCCCCGGGCAGGCGAAGATTACCTCACCATTGCGACATCCCGCAAGGATGTCAATTTGGTCGAGATCTTCGGCCTGCCTTCGGGGGCGCCGTTCCGGGTGTCGATTCCGGCTTCAAGGCTGGAAGAGGCACTCGGAAAGCTGAACTCTTTGTAGTTCAGCTACCACCGGGAGCACATAACCCTCCCCCGCGGGTTAGATGCTTCGCAGTAATGCGGAGTAAGTCTCGGAGTAATCCGGGATTGGGGACGCATTGATTGAATGCGAGAGAGGGGATCCTATCTTTGGAAATGCCTTAATGGCAGCAAAAATCCAAAAAGGGCGAGACCTCATCAATCAAAAGATGGCGACTCCTGCCGATGAATGGAGGAGACTTGAGGCTCAAAAGAACCTTAGGTCGTTTTTCACCAACGAAAGGAGGTGAAAATGAAAATCGCCAGGATAGAGTTCTCTGCTCCCCTCGAAAAGGGGGCGGAGGCACTCTGGCAGGTGTTCAACTCGCTGCCGAGAGGTAGCGAGGCGGATGCTTACCTGGGGGGGGGTGAACGCGACGCCTACGTCGAAAGGTATAACGAGCAGGAGTTTTCTCCCGCTTTTTGCCTCGAGGTGGATGAGATGGGGTGGTTTGTTACACCCTCATCGAGGCGGCGTGTCGTCTACGACGCGACCGAAGAGAAGTTCATAGTGGACTTCTCCGAGCGTCCGTCGCTTTCTGCTGCCGGTCAGCTTCTTCAGAAGTTGGGATGCTTGCAGCAGGATGCAGAATCTCAGAATGTGCCCTCAGAAATTGAGGTACATTCGATTGAGACTCAGTAGACGATGTCCTGTTCGGCTGGTTGGTCCCAGCCCCCGCAAAGAAAGGGCAGCATGGAGATAAAAAAGAATCCATGTTCTCGCCAGACCGCCGGCAGATAAGCCGGAGTTCTGAGGTGTGCACTCGGATATTACAAAAATCAAACCTTTAAGCCAAAAGCCAAAGGGGAGGTTCCGACAAGTCGGAACCTCCCCAAAACCAAATCTTTCATCAAACAATTTGTTCGTAAGTTCAAAACAAACTCACGGGCAGGTAATTCGGTGAAAACAAACTGAAGGAGGAAGGATCATGCCGAAGGAAGTTGATCTAGACCAAGTGTCAATTTCGCCCGAAATATTCACTGCTTGGCACGAGCTGGCTGGCAGGGTCGCAGTTGTTCTGGCTCAAATGGTAGAGATGGGACGGGAAATACCTCCTATCCCTGACAAGCGAACGAGGGTCAATGACGACGGGACTCTCACGGTTTACGTAGAGATACCCGGAGTCCTGATGGTTTCCATGGACGTGCCGGCTGAACAGTGGGCATATGGGAACCCGAACAATTAGGAGGGAATACAGGCGGTTGTTTGAGCGAGTTAACTCTCGTCTCGGGCGACCGCCTTTTTCTATTTCAGAAATGGAAATTAGAGGTTGGAGAATAGATATCTAGATCATTCGATATTTGATGTTAGCGACCGCTGAAAATGTCCCTGGAAACGTCATTCAGGCGGCGATTAGGAGACCGAAATCTAACATCTCGAACGTAAAATCGGATTTTGACAAGCCTTCCTCGCAGGCCGGCGGGCTAGCATGATACCCCAAAAAATTATTTTCAATGGTTTTATTTTGTAAACCGTACTTGACAAAATAAGTACCTATTTTGTATACTATCGGTATGTATATTTCAAGGATAGCCGAAAAACAACTGGAGAAAATGCTGAAATCTCCAAAGATAGCGATCATTATTGGCGCGAGGCAAGTCGGCAAAACAACTCTTGTTGAGCATTTGCTGAGCGGAGAAAAGACGGCATTTTTAAATCTGGACATTGAGGTTGACAAACAAAGGCTGCTGGCGATTTCTGCGCTTGATCCGAAGGCAATGATGAAGGCTCTTGCCGAACCAAAGTTTTTGGTTATTGATGAGGCGCAGAGGCTCCCGGAGGTCGGGCGAATTGTCAAGGGGGTGTATGATGCCAAAGTTCCCATAAAGGTGATTCTGTCGGGATCATCAAGCTTGGACTTGTTGAACCAAACGGCAGAAAGCTTGACGGGGCGCAATGAGAAACTTTTTCTGCCCCCGCTTGTTTTCCAGGAGATTATAGCCGCTCAATCCTGGTATTCGGATGCTTTTGGCAGCAATGAGTTGCAGGACAAATTTCAGCGCCAGTTGCATGCCGTACTGCTGGAGAATATAATATTCGGGAGTTATCCGGAAGTTGTCTCGTCGGCCGAAAAAGAGAAAATTATTTTGAGCCTGGCATCAGATTATCTTTTTAAGGACATTTTGCAATTAGGTCTCATCAAAACCCCAAATCTCATCAAGAATCTTTTGATGCTGTTATCTCACCAGGTCGGATCTGAGGTTTCCGTAAATGAGCTTTCAATCAGTCTGGGGATTGCCCGCCCGACAGTTGAGCGTTACTTAGATCTTTTGGAGCAGACATATGTGATTTTCAGGCTGCCTGCGTATAGCACCAATCCCCGCAAGGAGATCACAAAGTCAAATAAAATATATTTCTGGGATACGGGTATTCGTAATGCTTTGATCAATGAGTTTTCTGTGAATGAACAGCGCTCAGATATAGGAGCGCTGTGGGAAAATTGGGCAGTAGCGGAACTGGCAAAACAAAATTTATTGTCCGGGCAAAGAAAGAACCTGTATTTTTGGCGATCCAGAGCGGGAGGCGAGGTTGACTTGGTTATGCGAGAGGACGGCAAGCTAGAGGCCTTTGAAATAAAGTGGAAGAGGAAAAGAACTGCGTCGAAACTGTTTGAGATGAGCTACGGCGTTACCCCAGGTATAATTGACAGCGCGCGGCCAATCCTTGAGCTTTAAGGGTTTCTTGCGCAGACCTGAAATACAGATTTTTGAAAATCAGCATTGACATTCGTTCTCTAATTTGCTATACTTAACCCAACGTTTTGAAGTTCTCAAATAACCAATTTTGCCCCGCATAAATATTAATTTATTTAAATTATCACCTATTTCAAATGTATGAACCAGGATTCTGGTCAAGCAACGTCGGACCGCTGTCAATCCAGAATAACCCACGTACTATTGCCAAAGTGCGGGGCAAACACAGATTATGAAAATAACCGAGAAAAATATTGCCAGCGCTGAGAATTTGTCAGCAATAAATGAGCTCGTTTCCAAATGCGAGAGATGTGCCTTATTTAAAACCAAAACGAAGGATGTGCCGGGAGTTGGAAACGAGAAAGCTGAAGTAATGTTTATCGGCGAAGCGCCGGGGAAGGATGAAGATCTCCAAGGCGAACCGTTTGTCGGCCGCGCCGGGCAGTTACTTACAGAATTAATTCAAGGGCTTGGCTGGGAACGAAAAGACGTTTTCATTGCCAATGTTTTAAAACACAGGCCGCCGAACAATCGAGATCCGTTGCCTGAAGAAGCCGAAGCTTGCTGGCCGTATCTCAAAAGACAAATTGAACTGATTGACCCAAAACTAATCGTATTTCTAGGCCGGCATGCCATGAACAGATTCTTTCCGACATTGCAGATATCAAAGTGCCACGGTAATGCATTCCGCAAGGAATTTAATTTTGAAAGAATGGATTCCCTGCCTCGCCGGCAGGCAGGCCGCCGGAGTTTACCCGACGAAGCTCAAGCCCAGGCGGGCGGGAATGACCCACGCACTATTTCAAAGTGCGGGGCAGGCAAAGGTGGCCGTAAACAAGTATTTCTGGCCCTGTATCACCCCGCGGTAACGCTATATAACGGCGGGATGAAACAAACATTACAAGAGGATTTCAATAAAATACCGAAGATTTTGAAAAAAATCGAAGAAGAAGATTTGAATAATACAGAAGAAAATATAGAGCAAACTAAACTATTCTGATTTGTCATCCTGAACTTGATTCAGGATCCAGTTTGATTAAGCTAGATTCCGGATCAAGTCCGGAATGACAGGAACTGGATTTGAGAACCAATCTTAGAATGACAAAAGGATTCTGGTCAAGCCAGAATGACGGGAATCCAGCATTCCCCATTCCCATTCCATTACTTAAAGTACTAAATTTAAAATTCTAAAAGAAACTAGAAAATATTAACTCTAAAAAAGACCTTACGCCGCTCTAGTGAGCTATGTAAGGCAAAAAAGGAAAAATTAACAAAAAATGAACACAAAGACAAAGCAAAGAAAAAAGATGCCATATGACGCGTCTTTAAAAAACAAAAATATAAAAACTCAAAATGAAACCGCGATGCAAACTTCCGTTCCCGCAAAATCCGGAAAAGGGGTGCTAAAGATCATTCCTCTCGGAGGTTTGGGCGAAGTCGGCAAGAATATGACTGTTTATGAGTATGAGAATGACATAATCATCATCGATATAGGATTCAACTTTCCCGATGGCGATATGCTTGGGATTGACTATCTCATCCCCGACATTTCCTATCTGCGGGATAAAAAAGACAAAATTCGCGGCGTTTTGATAACGCACGGGCACGAAGACCACATCGGAGGCATTCCTTATATAATGCCGCAGATCAATGCGCCGATTTACGCGCCGAAGCTGACTTGCGGGCTAATAGAGGCCAAGCTTGAAGAGCATCCGGGGGCAAGAGGCGTGAAGCTAAACGTCATAGATCCCGACAAAGACAAAATAAAGCTCGGGGTATTCGAGATAGAATGGTTTCGGGTCACGCACTCGATTCCCGATGCAGTCGGCATTATTCTAAACACACCGGTGGGCCGAGTCGTTTATACCGGCGACTTTCGTTTTGACCATTCGCCTGTTGACGGCAGAAAGACAGATATTCCCAAGCTTTCGAAAATAGGTGATGAGGGAGTTTTGGCCCTTCTTTCAGACAGCACAAATTCAGAAGTGCCCGGATTCTCTATAAGTGAGAGAACGATCGCTGATACCTTCGACCACATTTTTGAAAACGCAAAGGGAAGAATCATAGTTGCTTCTTTTGCTTCTCAGATAAATAGGATTCAACTGGTCATAAATGCAGCCGTTAAGCACAATCGCAAAATTGCATTTTCCGGCAGAAGCCTCCTTCGGAATATAGAAGTTGCCGTGCGGCTTGGTTACCTAAAAATTCCGCAGGGCATTGCTATGAAGATTCAGGATATTGCAACCTACGCGCCGGATAAGATTGTAGTGATGAGCACCGGATCTCAGGGCGAAGCGATGGCGGCGCTTTCCCGCATGGCGCGCGGCGAACATAAACAGATCAAGATCGGTAAAGGCGACACGGTGGTATATTCCTCTTCTCCGATTCCCGGCAATGAATCTTCGATCACCTCAGTGGTGGACGATCTCTTCAGGCGGGGCGCGGAAGTGATTTTCGATGAAAAGGACGGATCCAGAACCCATGTGACCGGCCATCCCGGGCAGGAAGAGCTGAAACTGATGATGGAGCTTGTCCGGCCGAAATATTTAATTCCGTGGCATGGCGAAGTTCATCATCTCGTGCATCATGCCCAGCTGGCGCAAAGCATCGGCATACCTAAGGAAAATACGCCGATACTTGATAATGGCGATGTTCTTGAGGTCACAAAAGACAGGGTGGTTAAGTCCGAAAAAAGGGTGCAAAATGGCGTAGTGCTTGTTGACGGACTTGGCATCGGTGATGTCGGGGAAATAGTTCTTCGGGACCGCAAGGTAATGGCGACAGAAGGCATATTTGTGGTTATCTGCACGGTTGACAAGAAGAACGGACGGCTGCTCACTTCGCCGGATATCATCTCCCGCGGCTTCATCTATATGCGTGAAAACGAGCAACTGGTCAATAATGCCAGGAATGAAGTCAAAAGAATGATGTCCAGGCGCGAAGGCGAGCCAATGCCGAACTGGCCGACCATGAAGACGAAGATCCGCGACCATGTGAGCTCGTTTCTCTACAATCACACCAAACGCAGCCCAATGGTCATATCTGTGATTATCGAAGTGTGATTATCTGGTGATGATTTGCAATAAAAAAGGACCAAAGCGGTCCTTTTTTATTCTTAGAAATCTTGTTTGTATACTAGTTTATACTATACAAAACTCTTGACTTGTGGATAAGTTATAGTATACACTTACACTATACAGAAAATACAATGTATAGTATTTTAAATCTAAATCACGAAATACTAAATAACAGCTTTAACAAATTGGCAGATTAGTATCATTAGTAAATTAGTAGGAGGACATGAAATGTCCAAAGAATTAACTGACAAACAAAAGAGGGTCTTGTCCTGGATCAAGGAATCTGTTGATAAGACCGGCGATGCGCCAACTGTGCGGGAGTTGCAGCAAAAAATCGGTTGCGCGTCTCCCATGGGTGTTGTGTCTCATCTCCGGGCGCTGGAGAGCAAGGGGCAGATTCGCAGATTGGAAAATCAGGCTAGAGGAATAGTAATTCTTGACGGGCGAACTGTCAGGGAAAACCAAGACAGTTCTGTGGTAAACGTGCCTCTCGTGGGCCGGGTTGCCTGCGGCATGCCGATCTATGCCGAGGAAATGATTGAAGACTGGATTCCTTTGTCCACAAAGCTTATCAAAAGGAGTCAGGATGCCTTTATGCTGACGGCGAAGGGCGACTCCATGAATCTTGCCGGCATAGATGAAGGCGATTACATAGTTTTTCGAAAGGCGAACACGGCAGAGAACGGCGACAAAGTAGTTGTTTTAATCGGAACTGAGGCGACTGTCAAAAAACTGCGGACAGACAAAAGCAGAATTTGTTTTGAGCCGATGAGTTCAAATAAGGAACACAAAACGATTATTCCGGAACCCGGAACATTTATGATCCAGGGAAAGGTTATCGGAGTTATTAAAAATTTTAAAGAGTAATGCAAAGGAGTGAGCCATGAGAGAGTATATTGAAGTACAAATTATCAAAAAAGCCAATGATTTTTTCGCGCTCGTTGAGAACAAAACAAAAAAGATCAAGAAATACAGTAATTTTTTGGAAGCTATGAGGGAGGATACGGCGGAAATAATGTCGCTGGTATCCATGAGCTACGAGTGCTATAGCGAAAAAGAAAGAATTGAATGTTACAGAAGGGCGATTGGGCTCTGCGAAAACGTTCTTTTCTATGCAAGACTTTTCAAGGAATACAACAGAATAACAGCAACAAGCCATAAAATGATCAAAACCCAAGGTGAACTTTTGGTAAGATTGCTTGAAGGGCTGATAAAGGTTGAAAAGAAAAACAAAGTTAAGGGGCAGTATCTGTTTAACCTAAGATTTGCTAAGTGAAGCTACGGATTACATATCCTAAGCGAATATACATATATTACAAATTAAACACAAAAAAATGACTATACATGCAACCTCGAAAAAAGAAATAGCTTATCCCGGACTTTCCTATAAGTTAATTGGACTAATGTTCAAAATACATAATGAATTAGGGGCTGGTTTACGAGAAAAATCTTATGAAGACGCTCTTGAGATTGCCTTTAGACAAGAGAAAATTAATTATACGAGACAAATTCATTGTCCGATTCATTTTCAAGGCGAAAGGGTTGGAAGTCGTTTCCTTGATTTTCTAGTGGAAGATAAGATTATTATTGAGTTGAAAGCGGGTGATAAGTTTAATAGGATCAACATGAAACAAATTAACGAGTATTTAAAGACAAGTGGCTTAAAGCTTGGCATTTTGGCAAACTTTGGGTCAGAAGAAGTGAAATTTAAAAGAGTCGTTAATTTAAGATAGTTTGTAACATATTAGTAAAATTAGTAGATTCGTTTAGGATATGTAATCCGTAGAAAATAAAAGCAATATTAGTAATTAGTAAGGGAGGAAGAATGACGGACGAAAAATCAGGGAAATTGCAGGCTATTCAGATAGCTGTAGACCAGATAGAAAAACAATTCGGCAAGGGATCTATCATGAAGCTCGGCGACCGGGGAGTTCAAAATGTACAGGTAATACCGACAGGCTCCTTGTCGCTGGACATAGCGCTAGGCGTTGGCGGGGTGCCACGAGGAAGGGTCATTGAGATATACGGACCGGAATCAAGCGGCAAAACAACACTGGCTTATCACATTGTGAGTGAGGCTCAGAAAAAAGGCGGAGTAGCGGCATTTATAGACGCTGAGCACGCTTTGGACACGGAATACGCCAAGAATATAGGCGTAAACATAGACAAACTCTTGGTCTCCCAGCCGGACACAGCCGAACAGGCACTTGAAATAACAGAGACTTTAGTTCGTTCAAACGCGGTTGACATAGTGGTCATTGATTCCGTTGCGGCACTCGTGCCTAAAAGTGAGATAGAGGGGGAGATGGGAGATTCTCATATGGGTCTCCAGGCAAGGTTGATGTCGCAGGCTTTGAGAAAGCTGACGGGGGCAACCTCCAAGTCAAACACTACCCTCATATTCATAAACCAGTTGAGAATGAAAATAGGGGTAATGTTTGGTAATCCGGAAGTGACAACCGGCGGGAATGCCTTGAAGTTTTATTCATCGGTCCGGATGGACATCAGGCGGAAAGAGCAGATCAAGGATGGAGATACTGTCATAGGCAATCATGTAGTTGTTAAAGTTGTGAAGAATAAAGTTGCGCCGCCATTTAGGTCGGCTGAGTTTGACGTGATGTATAATGAAGGTGTTTCAAGATATGGAGATCTGCTTGACCTGGCTGTTAAAGAAGGGCTGATAAACAAAAGCGGCGCCTGGTATGAATACAAAGATAAAAAAATCGGGCAAGGCAGAGAAGCGGCCAAGCAGTTTCTGAGAGACAACGAGAAAGTATTTTTAGAACTTGATAAGGTACTAAGAGAAAAATATTTTCCGGCAAAGAAATAAACCTTACCTACCAATGTACAAATTGTACCAATCTTTCAAATTGCTAGCGGTAAATTACACAAATGATAGTTTGGGGAGCCTGAAAAATGACAAGAAGATGTGAAAACTTAGTATATCCTGATTTAAGCTATAAAGTGCTAGGCATTGCTTATAGCGTTCATAACAAATTGGGGGGAGGGCTCAGAGAAAAAACCTATGAGAATGCTCTCGGACAAGCGTTCGACTCTGAAAAAATTAGTTATCGAAGACAGGTTAACTTTCCGATCAAATATGGAGGCGTGAAAGTAGGTGATAGATACGTAGATTTTCATGTTGAAAATAAAGTTATACTGGAACTAAAAAGCGGGGAAAGATTTGGCAAGGACAATCTTAAGCAAGTGTGTGAATATCTCAAAACTAATAATTTAAAATTGGCTATCATTATTAACTTTGGCTCAGAAAGGGTTCATGCTAAAAGAGTAGTAAATCTTGATAAGCCTAATTAGCAAGATTGGTACTATTAGCATATTGGTAGGAATATGAAGGTTACAAAGATCGAAAAACAAGCCAAGCGGGATAGATTTAATATTTATCTTGATGGTGTTTATAGACTTTCCCTTGCTTGCCGCGTCACGGACGAAAAAAGTTTGGAGGAAGGGCAAACTCTCTCAGAAAAAGAAATAGAAATATTAAAGGAGGTAGATCAGGAGTATAGGGCATATAACCGCGCAATCCTAATACTTTCTTATCGGGCAAACACGGCAACTGAACTAAGGAGAAAGTTGCTGAAAAATTTTGAGGAGCAAGCCGTAGCGAAGGTTATTGCCAAGCTTCATGATCAAGGCCTACTTGATGATGCAGATTTTGCCCAAAGATATGCGGAGCAAAGCAAAAAGGGCAAAAGACTTGTTGGGATAGAACTAATGAAGAAAGGAATTGATAAGGAATTAATTGAGAGCGCACTTGGCGGTAAAGACGAGAAGGCAGAGCTAGAAAATGCCATCAGATTAGCCGAAAAAGTGTTGAAGAAATATGAGAAGGAAGATTTAAATATTAGAAAACAAAAACTCTATGAAAATCTCACCCGAAAAGGATTCTCGTATGATGTTTATAAAGAAATTATTAAAGAATTCGACATTTGAAAGGTGGAGCTTATCGGTGGGCTTTCGAATCTTTAATCCTAAGTAGAATTGTGGCGGAAGAAAGGGAATACGGTCTCTAAACCGCAGTTTACATCAGCCTCGTCTTTTTTTAAGCGCTACTCCGATGATTCCACCAATTGAGCCAAGCACTGTGCCTACAGCAAGTCCCACAATGATAGTAATTACAATAAGGGTTGCGGATGAAGCATGAAGACCCAAGGTGGTTGCGTTTGTCTCGCTGACCTCTCTGGACAGTATTACTGCTACCAAAGCATATACCAACGAAGCTGCGCCACCTGAAATTCCTCCATTAACAATTCCATTTTTATAATTCTTGCCAATCATGATGGAGCCTACGACAACCCCACCGATTATTGGTGCCAGGAATCCTCCTAGCCCCATCATTCCCAACACGACCGTAACAATAAATCCAACAGTTATTGCCCTTATGTTAATCATTTTATTTCTCTCCTATTTATTTAAACTGCTAACATTATTGACTCAATTGAGATAATTATCAACAATGAGATTCTGGGACTGTTGAAAAAGTCTCTCGAAACGTCATTCTGGCGACGATTAGGAGACTAGAATCTAACGGTTCAAGCACAAATTTTGATTCTGGACAAGCCAGAATGACACCCTAAAAATGATTTTCAACAGTCTCAGATTCTGGGAAGGCTCCTGAAGGAAGAAGCTCGTACTTTGGCAAGGTGTTACGATATTTTGCTATTTTCAAAAAATAAAATGCCTTAAGTAAGGCAAAATATCAACCGGTTTTCTGGCCTGCCATTTGAAGCCTCAAGGAAAGTAATTTAAAAACTGATACCGCCCTCCTTCGCTAAAGCTATGGAAGGGCATTTTACACCTTTGGCGTAAACTGGTGGACTCTGTAGTTGCTTATCCAAACTTTTCTATTCTAAATCAGCTTGGGGAAGCGGTAAAGAAGATTTCTGCTTAATCCCTGCAAACAAAGGAAAAAGCGGCTCCGAAGAACCGCAATCTCCTTATTGCTAGTTCTACTTTGCCGCTTACTTGTGAGGATCAACTACACGTAAATCGAATTTGATACCCTGAACAGTGAAGATGTTGTTACGTCGGAGGGTGTATTTCTTACCCACTTCCATCAGATTGGCTTCGTTTACACTTGCCTGGATGGAATCATCAACCTGAACAATTTGGTAATCACGAATGCGCCTACCTCCTGGGGATATTACCCTGAAAAGATGCTGATCCCAGTCGACATTGACGTTGATTCCTGAGCCTTGAAAGAAACGACCATCCAGGTTTACTGCCTGGATAGCTGGATCAATATGTCTCTTGAATCCAGTTTCGCAGCTGTTTTCCGTTTCCATGATCAGGAATCCATTTGAAGGCATATCCTCGTATATCACAGAAGGAAATCCTTCTACAGCAAGACCGTATCCCTCGCAGAGATAATCCGGACCGATTGCCACAGTATCGGAAACCTCCAGAAAATATCGGCTGTAATCGTGATTTTGTTGCTGGCCCCAGGTTGAAATCGGCTGACCTTCATAAGAAGCTGAGGTTCTTGTCATCTCAGGATGACCAGTCCGCAACATCCTACCAGTTCCGATTTTCACTAGATTCCACATTAAGGCATCGCTGGCTGGAGAAGAAACCTTAAGGCCAAGATTTTCAGCCGCCTTCTTCTGGTCCTCCCATGTCTTGTTGGTCGACCATTTCGGCAGTTCATAACTGAGTTTCCAGCCTGGCCTTGTGTCTCCACCAGCTTCTTGCGCCCATCCGTAGTTATCCCTTGCAGCGTTCGTGAACCAATCAGACAACATGATGTCATCTCGAATGATCCCAGGGCCACGTCCTTCCTTCATGACACCCCACCAGTAATACTGCCTGTCAAGCGAGGTGGGATACTTATTCTCAACCAAGGGGAAGGAAAACCAGAGAATGGGAGTTGTATCCCATTCCGGTGTCTTGCATAACTCAACAAGGTCGCGCAACTGCTGGGGGAACCATGGAACATCTACCTGCGGACACCATCCATGTGGCTTGTCTAGATTCAGGATGTTTTCACCTTTTGGACCAAGAAATGCCTTTTCGATCTCAGGAGGCCCAACTACTATCAGACCTTCAATCTTGCGGTATACCGCAAGCTCATCCCAAGTCCTTCCTTCATAGAGGTTCTGCAGAACCATGTTCACGTGCCGCGGATCAAGTGGACGAGGATCTTTTGAATTAGCCATCCTTTCCATGATCTTTGTGAACTTCTTCTGTGCACCTACTATTTGCTGAGCCGTGGCCATGATGACCTCTTTCTGCCGTAGGACTTCACTGAAGCTTTATTGCAACAGCGATCTCAATATTCATTGAGAACGGCATACTGAATCCAAAATGATTGGCCTTCAATATGCCGCCCTCAAAAAAGAACAAAAAAGGAGTCTTAACAAGCCCTCCTTTTGTATGTGTGAATTATAACACAGATTGACCTATTATCAACCATTGAGATATTAAAAAAGCCCCGAGGGGGCAGGCTGAGCACAAAAGTTCGAGCCCGCTTAACCGTTTGGGTTTTTTGAAAAAATGCCCACATAAAGGCATTTTAAATTAAATGTTTGTTTCTGAAAGCTTTGCCTGATGATGATTTGAGGTATTTTTCGAACTTTATGGCAGTGTCCTTATTTGTAAATGATGCATACCAGATCAATTTATGTGGACGGAATTTCGATGTATGGGGAACATCTTCATTTTGATGTTTCTTGATTCTGGATTTGACATCTTGTGTAGACCCTACGTAGATGTCTTTATTTGAAAGTTTAATGAGATAAACGTAATACATATATTTATAATAACACGCCCAACGTCGCTCTTCGAGCTATGCTGGGCAAACTTCGTCCCCAATCTTGATTAACAATTCCAATATACACTAAATTTGGCCTGCCAAGCGTAGCTCCGAAAAATTCGGAGCGAAGTTTGGTGGACTTGCGCAGGCTCGAACTTTTAAAGGCATTAGATAAACTGCTTTAGTTTGAGAGAACGGATGAAGTTTTTTCCCAAATAAAAAAATTCCCTTTCGGGGAACTTTTTTATCTAGCTATTACGCCGTAGGTAAAACCAAAGGCAATTACCCACAAAACTATTGTCAACATCAACATCCTCTCTTTTAAGACGATGCGTCAAACGATACTCCTTAACCTATCCACTGTCAAGCACTTTCTGCAGGTATTGTGTGCACTTTTTCACACTTCTTGAGTTCAGTCTTGTTTCCAGCTGGCTTTCAACTTCTCCATGACCGCCTCAAAAGGATCATAAGGCATGGCGCCAATATAAATTCTCTTAATCTTACTTTTCCGATCAAACTGGTAGCTGATTTTTTCACCAATGTATCCGTATTCATCGCCTGACAATATTTCGAATTCAGAATCATTGATCTGCCTCAATCTATATGGCTTTTGAAGAGGTCTAGCTCCTTCGAGATAGAAAGCCACTAATTCCTTGTTTATTTTCCTAATATCCACCTCTACCGCATGCATGCTAAATCTGCCCGTGTATTTATCGATGTTTGATACCTTATTTTCTTGATAGTCGTCGTATTTTTCTACGACATGACTAATAAAGTGAAATACTGTATCAGCAATTTCCGAAGCCATTCCGTCCCACGAGTTCGTTAGCACTACTACTCCAAGCTGACTTTTATTGTCCCACGCAATTTGCGTGATAAAACCAGGGAAACCTCCGCTGTGCCCTACGATTTTTGTGTTATCTACTTTCCAGATGCCGCAACCAAGACCTCGTTTTATTTCATCATCGTCAGTAACCCATTGGACGCGCTGCATTTCTTTTTTACTTTCGCGGCTAACCAACTTATTATTGTTAAGAAATTGAGCAGAAATATATTTGCATAAGTCCTCGGTGTTGGAATAAAATCCCGTTGCGGGACTCATCGCATTAGTTTTGACATGCGGATATTCTTCTCTCTGCTTTCCCGGAATGTATCTGCCATGTCCGGTTGCCATTCTTGAGGCATTGTTTTTATCGTAATCCGGACCTGTATTTTTCAAGCCAAGCGGCTTGATGATATTTTCTGAAACATATTTATTATAAGAAGTGCCTGCCACGCTCTCTATTAATTGCCCAAGGACGCTTGGGCCAAAATTTGAATACTTGAACCTTTCATTATTCGGATACGGATTCTTAGTATCGTGAATCTGCTCGATTAGCTGATTCTGATTTAGAAAATCTTCTTCTAGTGTCCAGAAACCATTTCTAATTCCATCTCGGCGCATCCCAGAAGTGTGCGTAAGTAGTTGTCTGACAGTAATTCGTTCAATGTTCTTGTCGTCCTTTGAAACAAACCATTCCAAATAATCCGAAACTCGATCGTCTAATCGAAGCTTTCCCTTCTCAACCAATTGCATTATAGAAATCGCTGTAAATGTCTTGGAGATTGATGCGATGCGAAACGCTTCATCTTTGTTGAGTTGTTTCCCATTACTCAAATTCGAAAAACCATAGGCTTTATTGAACACGATTTCGTCCTTATGCACTATGGCTGCTGCAATACCTGGCACTGTGCCCATTATCTCTGTATATTCAAGCCAATTATCAATGATCGCTATTGCATCTTGAATTCTTGGCTTAAGATCAATTTTTTTAGGCATATAAACAATTTACCACGATTATTATGCTAGTCAATCTGTTGCCCTACACTTTCTGGTTTGGGGATAGCCCCTTCCTTATAAAGTTTCTTTTCCTGCTCTACTTCCAGATATATTTCCTTTACTTGCGGGCAGGCGGCTCGTATTTGCGACTCCAACTGATCGGTTAAAGTTCCTATTTTTTGAATTACCTGTTCGGTGAATTTTTTCCGATCAATGCTCGGGTCGCTTTTGATGTCCTCATAGACACGAGTTTCGCACTTAGCCACTTGAGAAACCAATGAATCTAAAAATATCACTGCAAGAAAGACAGCATGTTAACATGCTGTCTTTTTTGTATTATCCTTGTGTTTAAGGAGGGTGATATGAGATCAAAATGTTCAAAAGAACTTTACGTCAAATTTCTAAAAGTAACTTCCCAAAGATATTCGGCTTTTTCTCTATCTGAGGTTAGTCCCAGAGAGCTGTCTCATGACAGTATCTCAAGATGGCTTGCAGACACCAAATGCCGGCCGAAGGATATTTGGTTATCTTCAAAAAGCAGCGTCATAAATACTGAAGGAGTGTTAATAGCCGACGAATCTGTTATCTCAAAAAGCAGGAGCAATAAAATTGACCTG
>JAJYQQ010000068.1 GCA_021794535.1 bacterium | reverse complement strand
TCAAGTCCGGAATGACAAAAGAATAAACAAGGACATTCCTTGCTCTTGCATTTTGCAAGGTGTGTCCTTGTTTGTGAATGGAATTATGGAGAAAAGATCAAGAAGGGAAGTTTTCGAACCGGTAGCCGCCAAAGAAGGCTGAATATTCGTTAAATAATAATAGTTTTAAAAAATGCAGAAAAATTAAAATCGATAACTTTTGTAGCTATACTGAATAATCTTTTGTTTCAAAACCAAAAAAAGTATTGCATCGAGTATAAAAAAGATATACACTTATTTTCGGATGTTTGAGAGTCTTGTATTTGGACTTAAATATTTGAGAAAAAATAATACTAAATAAGGATGCTTGCAATTTTTTGAATCGCGGCATCCGACCTATAGCGGCCCTTTAACTTAAAGCTATAAAGGGCGAGGGAGGTTTATAAAATGGCAGAAATCAAGCCGGGCATGGAGGCATTTGCGCAGATAAAAGTTGTCGGCGTAGGCGGTTCCGGAATAAATGTTATAGACAGAATGATAGACACGGGAGTTAAGGGCGTTGAGTTTATCGGCATTAATACCGATACGCAAAATCTGCAATCCAGTAAAGCCAAGAAAAAGATTCATATCGGAAAGACAATCACTCGCGGACTTGGAGCGGGCGCAGATCCCGAAGTCGGCCAAAAAGCGGCCGAAGAGTCAAGCGAAGATATAGAAGAAGCCTTAAAGGGCGCTGATATGGTATTTGTCACTTGCGGTGAAGGCGGCGGAACAGGAACGGGCGCGGCGCCAGTCGTAGCCTCAATAGCCAGACAAGTCGGAGCCCTTACGGTAGGTTTTGTTACCAAGCCTTTTGCCTTTGAGGGCGAAAAGAGAAAAAGAGCAGCCGAGGAAGGCGTGGAAGAGCTAAAAGAACATGTTGATACTCTCATTACCATTCCAAATGACAGATTGCTGCAAACGATTGAGAAAAAGACAACCATGCTTGAGGCATTCTCGGTTGTTGACGATGTTTTGAGGCAGGGAGTCGCCGGAATTTCAGACCTCATTACGGTTCATGGCCTTATAAATGTCGACTTTGCCGACGTAAAGATGATTATGTCGGATGCCGGTTCTGCGCTTATGGGCATTGGCATGGGCAGCGGTGAGAACAGAGCTGTTGAAGCGGCAAGAAAAGCCATTAATTCTCCCCTTCTCGAGCTTTCAATCAATGGAGCCAAAGGCGTTCTCTTTAATGTAACCGGCGGACACGACCTGGGAATGTTCGAGATTGACGAAGCGGCGAAGATTATTACCGAAGCCGTCGATCCGGACGCAAACATTATCTTCGGCGCAGTAATCGATCCCAGCCTTCAAAATGAGCTTAAAATTACCGTAATAGCAACAGGCTTTGAGGGACCAAAGACAACCTCTGTCGGGGCCATTGACACCTCAAAGACGATCTTTGAATCGGATAATGCGTTTGACGATGAAGCAGATGACGATCTGGAAATCCCGGCCTTCATACGAAAAAGAATGGAATAAGGAAAAATTTCAAGACACAAGACACAAATCAAAATTCAGAAATAAAAAAAAGTCCCGGAAACGGGGCTTTTTATAAAGCCTTCAGCGAAACTGTTTAAAAAAACCTGTGGAAAAGAATAATTTACTTTTGCCAAGGAAAAATATTTGTTTATAAACAGTGGAAAAGAAAAGACTTGACACGCTATATGTGGTGTTCTATTATTTTTCTTAACACCATAACTGGTGTTCGCGTTTAGTTTACAAAAGGGATGAAAATGAATTGTCCGCAGTGTGAATCGCATAAGATCAAGGTTCTGGAGAAGAGAAATATGGAGGTCGAGCAAGCCATCAGGAGAAGGCGTGAATGCGAGGCTTGCGGATTTCGATTTACCACGCACGAAAGAGTGGAAGCGGCAACTCTGATTGTGTTAAAAAAGGACGGCAAGCGGGAGACCTTTTCTATAGAAAAATTAAGGAAAGGAATAGGCAAGGCTCTCGAGAAAAGGCCTATCACGGACATTCAGATGGAAGATTTTCTTGCCAAAATCGAAAGGGAGTTAAACGCCGGAGGCGCAAGCGAAATAACTTCCAAGGAAATAGGCAGAGTGGTGCTTGAAAGGTTGAGGAGGCTGGACGATGTGGCTTATCTAAGATTTGCCAGCGTATACAAATCGTTTGACACGATAGACAGCTTTAAAAAAGAATTAGAAAATATTACATAAATTTTAATTTTGGGAGGTGATATGGGAAAAACTGCTCCGGCTGAGGAACAGAGCCAGTTACGCATCGGCAAAAAATACACGGAAAAAGGGCGCTTTACAAAGATCAGGAAAAGAAGCGGCGAGGTGGTCAAGTTTGATCCGGAGAAGATCGCCATTGCCATAGGGAAAGCTGGAGGAGCTACCGGGGAGTTCGGCCAGTCTATTGCTGGAAAGCTTTCCGATAAGGTTGTGCAGTATTTGTATAAGAGATTTGACAAGGCGAATATTCCTCAGGTTGAGCAGATACAGGACGCGGTGGAGCATATTCTTCTTGATTCTATATTTGAAGAGACGGCAAAGGCCTACATTCTCTACAGGAGGCAGCATGCCGAGATGCGCGACATTAAACCGCTGCTCGACTCAGACGCCCTGATAGAGGACTATCTTTCCAAGGGCGACTGGAGAATCAAAGAAAACTCAAATATGAACTTTTCTCTCCAGGGGATGCACGTTTTTGTCTCGGAAAGAGTGGTTCAGAGATATTGGCTCAATAAAATTTATACAAAAAGAATAAAGGAGGCCCAGGAGTCAGGAGCCTTGCATATTCACGATCTTGGCTACCTGGCCGCTTATTGTTGCGGTTGGGACTTAAGAGATCTCTTAATGAAAGGCATTACCGGAATATCCGGAAAAGTTGAGAGCGGACCCGCAAAGCACCTAAGGACCGCCTTGGGCCAGCTTGTCAATTTTCTCTTCACTACTCAGCAAGAGGCGGCGGGAGCGCAGGCGGTATCAAGCTTTGATACGCTTCTCGCGCCCTTTATTCGCTATGACAAGCTTAGTTATGCCGGGGTAAAGCAGGCGATGCAGGAATTTATCTATAATATGAATGTGCCCACCAGGGTTGGATTTCAGACGCCATTTACAAATATTACTCTCGACCTTGTTCCCAGCGGGTCTATAGCCGAGGAACACGCGATAGTCGGCGGAGAGGTGAAAAAAGAAAAGTACAAAGATTTCCAAAAGGAAATGGATATGATAAACAAGGCGTTTGCCGAGATTATGCTTAAGGGCGACCATAAAGGAAGAATATTCACCTTTCCGATACCGACCTATAATATTACCAAGGATTTCAAGTGGGATAATCCTGTCCTCCGGCCGATATGGGAAATGACGGCAAAGTACGGCATACCCTACTTCTCAAACTTCATCAATTCCGATATGAATCCGGATGACGCCAGAAGCATGTGCTGCAGGTTAAGGTTGGACAATCGCGAGCTAAGAAAAAGGGGCGGAGGTCTTTTCGGCGCCAACCCGCTGACCGGAAGCATCGGCGTGGTAACCATAAACTTGCCCAGAATAGGCTATCTGGCAAAGGACAAGAAGGATTATTTCAAAAGGCTGGACGAAATGATGGATGTCGCCAAGGAATCATTGGAGATTAAAAGGAAACTTATCGAGAGAATGACGGAAAACGGGCTTTATCCATACTCGAAAAGTTATTTGTCTGATATAAAAAAGAGAATGGGCTCGTATTGGAAGAACCACTTCAACACCATCGGTATATTGGGTATGAATGAGTCCGTTATGAACTTTATGAAAGGTGAAAATATTACCACGAAGGAAGGCAAGAAATTCGCCATAGAGGTAATGGACCATATGCGAAAAAGGATGGTTGAGTTCCAAAACGAATCCGGCAATATGTATAATCTTGAAGCTACGCCCGGCGAAGGAACAACCAGAAGGTTTGCCAACAAAGACAAAGAGGACTTTAAAGATATAATAGTTGCCAACGAAGAGGCGGTGAAGTTTGGAGCCAAACCGTACTATACAAACTCCTCGCAGCTGCCGGTTAACTTCACCAGTGATATATTTGAGGCGCTAGGGCAGCAGGATAGCCTGCAAACGAAATATACCGGAGGGACCGTTCTCCATCTTTTCGTCGGGGAAAAAATAGATGACCCGGATCAGGTAAAAAAGCTTGTCAAGAAAATTGCGGAAAACTTTGAGTTGCCATACTTTACCATAACCCCGACATTTAGCGTTTGCCCCAAACATGGATACATTGCCGGTGAACACAAATATTGTCCAAAGTGTGATGATGAAATCGGTTACAAAGAAGTAACCCAAATAAGTATGGCCGAATATGTCGGCGCGGCGAAATAATAAATAAAAATAAAAAAGGAGGCAAAAATGGATAAGGACATCGAAGCGAAAAGGCAGCCTTGCGAGGTGTACTCGAGAGTCGTCGGCTACATAAGGCCCGTTAACCAGTGGAACGACTCCAAGCAAGCCGAGTATGGCGACAGGCTTGAGTTCTGCATGTCAGAAGAAGAGAGCCGTTGAAGATTGGCGGATTTCTGGAGCAGTCACTCATTGACTATCCGGGCAAGATTACAGCCATAATTTTTACCCGTGGCTGCAATTTTCGCTGCCCGTTTTGTCACAATCCTGATCTCATAAGTTCTTCCGGAGAAGACGTAATTTCCGAGCATGACTTTTTTGATTTCCTGGAAAAAAGGAAGGGGCTTTTGGATGCCGTAACTATAACCGGCGGGGAGCCCACGCTCCAGCATGATTTGCCGGACTTTATAAAAAAAGTTAAACAAAAAGGATTTGCCGTTAAGCTCGATACGAACGGAACAAACCCGCAAATTCTTGGGGATATTATATCTGAAGGCCTGGCCAGCTACATTGCCATGGACATAAAAAATTCCCTTGAAAAATATCATCTGGCGGGCAAGGTTGACACAGGAGCCATCCAAAAAAGCATTGGAATTATTATGCAATCCGGAGTGCCTTACGAGTTTAGAACTACCGTTTTGCCAAGGCTCCACAGCGAAAAAGATATGGAGGAAATAGGCAAGCTGATAAACGGCGCGGATAAATATTTTATCCAGAACTTTAGGCCGGAGAACACCTTGGACGCGAATTTTAAAAAGGAAAGAGGCTTTACTCCGGAAGAGCTCAATAGTTTGCAGGCTGTGATGAAAAAATATGTCAAAGCCTGTCTGATCAGAGAAAACATTTAAAAACCATTACAGACAGCCTCTTGTGATGGTTTTTGTATTATTACACATTATGTTCGTCGGCTGTTTCCGCTATTCAAAAATACGGAAGGGAATATCCCCGGCCTCAGCCAGATGCAGGGCAAACCAGGCAGGCAAATAAATAATATGCCAAAAAATTGCGATAGCAGAAAAATTGCATAAACATAAAATTTGCCGGTCCGAATAATTATTCTTGGCATAATCTTTTTGATTTGTGCTATTATTTAAACAAATAAAATCCCGGAGGAACGCTTGAAAAAAATCGCGAAAATATTTCTGATTATTTTTGTGGCCGTCAACATCGGCGGCGGGTCCGTACTGGGCGTTCATGATTATCTAAAAGACAAGGAATATAAAGACGCCTACAACCAATACAACGCAATGGTAAAGGGCGCGTATGTTAGCAAGGATGCAGGCGGACCGACATTTTTGGAAGATGCGGTGGCGGCAGTTGCCGCTATAACTATCGGCAGTGTAACCTACTCTCTCTTGCTCAGGAGAAGGATCAAAAACAAGCATACACTTAAAACGCCCAAAAGATTATAATTTACTTTGGTTCCCTTGTTTTTTAGTTCTTTGATTCATCTGTTTTTATGTTTAACAAATTGTGCTAGAATAATTTTATGATACTTAGAGTTTTTATCCATGGCGATGGTCCGGAAATGCGTGAAGCCAAAGATATCGTCGAAAGGCTGAAAGAAACATCCGACATAGAAGCTGAAATCCTAGACGCGGAAGATAGGGAAGGCAAAGAAGTGGCCGAGGTTTATGATATTTATACAACGCCGTCATTTTTGCTGACAACTGACGAGGGGGTAATTTTAAACTCATGGATCGGCAGGCTCCCTGCAGAGTTTGAGCTTAAAGCGGCGGCCAGCGTATGAGCAATACATTTCTAATCAATCTAATAGACTTTTTGTCCTCAGCGCTTTTTGTCCTGATATTTGTTCGGATTATCTTGAGCTGGATACCTCAGGCAAGAAATTCGCTGACGCAATTTGTTTGGGATGTAACAGAGCCAATATTAAGGCCCTTTCGGATATTTAATCCGAAAAGTTCTCCGCTGGACTTCTCTCCCATCATTGTTATATTTCTGACAGAAATCCTGCGCGGCATTATTGACAGGTTTCTGCAATGAAGATTCAAGTCAAAGTTAAGGCTGGCGCAAGGGAAGATTGTGTCAGTTTTGATAAGGAAAATAATTTATACACAGTTTCAGCCAAAGCTCAGCCGGTAGAGGGCAAGGCGAATGCGGCCATTATTAAATTGCTGGCGAAGCATTTTAAAGTGCCGAAATCGAATATTCAATTAAAAACCGGCCAAAAGTCAAAGATTAAGATATTTGAAATTGACCGGTAGGTGTAAAGAAAGTATAATTAATTGTGCTTAGAGAGGCACAATTTAGTATTTGTAAGGGAGTAGATTCTGGACAAGCCAGAATGACTAGTATTTAAATTCTTAAGTACGGGACAGGCAGAAAAAAGAGAAAGGGATTCCTCCCCTTTATAAATTCAGGGTAAACTTTAGATAATATCAAGTTAATGGAAAAAGGAGCTTGCTCTGAGGAAACGAAGAGGTCGGAATGACAGTAGAATGAAAAAGTTTGAGAAAGTTGATACAAATGCGAATGTTTCAGAAATCGAAGACAAGATTCTTCGGTTTTGGGATAAAAATAAAATATTTGAGAAGTCTTTAGAAATCCGCAAAAATTCTCCGATTTTTAGTTTTTATGATGGACCGCCATTTGCTACCGGCACGCCACACTATGGTCATTTGGTGGCAAATACCATGAAGGATGTGGTCCCTCGCTATTGGACAATGCGCGGATATTATGTCGAGCGAAAATGGGGTTGGGATTGCCATGGGCTGCCTATCGAAAACATTGCCGAGAAAGATTTGAAGGTAAAAAGGAAGAAGCAGATCGAAGAAGAGATCGGTGTTGAAAAGTTCAACGAATATTGCCGGTCGAAGGTTTTGACTTACGTTAAGGAATGGGAGAGAGTTATTCACCGGCTTGGTCGTTGGGCAGACATGAAAAATGCCTACAAAACGATGGACCTTGGCTATATGGAGAGCGTTTGGTGGGTTTTTAAACAGTTATGGGACAAAGGATTGATTTACGAGGGTTACCGTTCGATGCACATCTGCCCGCGGTGCGAGACCACGCTTTCGCAAATGGAAGTTTCGGAAGGGTATAAGGACATCAAAGACATTTCAATAATTGCCAAATTTGAGTTGGCCGATGAGCCGAAAACTTATGTTTTGGCATGGACAACTACGCCGTGGACATTGATTGCAAATGTTGCTTTGGCAATCGGTGAGAAAGTTAAATACCAGAAGGTCAAAATGACCAAGGGGCCGCACATGGGCGAAACTTACATTATTGCCAGAGATAGGGTGAATGATTCTTTTGCAAAGTATCTATCAGCCCAGAACGAAGCGAATGAAAAAGAAGCCAAGCTCTCTGGCTACGCTGAATTTTCTGACATTTCCGGCAAGGAATTAATCGGCAGGAGCTACAAGCCGGTTTTTGATTACTACCACAAAGATAAAGATTTAAAAAATAAGGAAAACGGCTGGAAGATTTACGCGGCAGATTTTGTGACAATCGATGAAGGAACCGGGGTTGTGCATATCGCGCCGGCTTTTGGCGATGATGATATGAAGCTTGGCGAAAAATATAATTTGCCTTTTGTGCAGCATGTTGGCATGGACGGACGGATAAAAAAAGAAGCCAAAGATTTTGCCGGTATGGATGTGAAGGCAAAAGACGAGCATCAAACCACCGACATCGAGATTTTGAAATACTTAACAAAAAAGAATCTGGTTTTTGCCAAGGAGAAGTTTGAGCATTCTTATCCGCACTGCTGGCGATGTGATTCCCCGCTTTTAAATTATGCAACTTCGTCATGGTTTGTGGACATTTTGAAAATCAAGCCGGAAATGATAAGGCTGGCAAAAGAACCAAGCTGGACCCCGAGCTATATCAAAGAGGGACGATTCGGCAACTGGCTGGAAGGCGCCCGCGATTGGTCGATATCCAGACAAAGGTATTGGGCATCTGTCATACCGGTTTGGGAATGCGAATGCGGAGAGAAAGTTGTATTTGGCTCCGTCTCTGAGCTGGAGAAGGCAAGCGGAGCAAAGATCACCGATTTGCATAAACACGTTGTTGATAAAATCAAATTCCCCTGCCCAAAATGCAAAGGCGAGATGAAAAGAATTCCAGATGTTTTGGATACTTGGTTTGACTCTGGCTCTATGCCATATGCGGAAATGCATTACCCCTTTGAAAATGAAAAAAAGTTTGCCGAAAGCTTTCCGGCGGATTTTATCGCCGAAGGAATCGACCAAACAAGAGCCTGGTTTTATTATCTGCACGTTATTGCCACGGCCGTAAAAAACAAAATCGCTTTCAAAAACGTCATTGTAAACGGAATAGTGCTGGCCGAAGACGGCAAGAAAATGTCCAAGCGCTTGCAAAACTATCCGGATCCGACAGATATTTTCGATAAATACGGCGCCGACATTTTGCGTTATTATCTGATGTCTTCGCCGGTTGTCATGGCGGAAAACTTGAGTTTCAAGGAGTCGGAATTATCGAAAATCCAACGCGGACTTTTCCGAATGCTATGGAGCTCATATTCATTTTTCGTGCTTTATGCAAATATCGATGGTTGGCAGCCGAAGAAAAACACGCCAAAATCAAGCAATCTGCTCGACAGATGGATTTTGTCAGAATTAAATATGCTGATTTCCGAAATAAATAAAGAAATGGAGAGCTACAATCTGCAAAAAGCCTCCCGGCTTTTCCAGGGATTTGCCGATGATCTGTCGAACTGGTACATCAGGCGTTCCAGGAAGCGATTCTGGAAGAGTGAGAATGACGGTGATAAGGAAAACGCCTACCAAACGCTTTATGATGTGCTGACGACTTTGTCGAAGCTGATGGCGCCCTTTACCCCATTTATTACAGAAGAAATTTATAAAAATCTAACCGGTGAGGAATCTGTCCACTTGGCCGATTATCCGGAGAGCGACGAAAAATTGATCGACAAAGAACTGGCTCAGAAAATGGAAGCTGTCCGGAAAATCGTTGAGGCGGGACTTGCGGAAAGAAACGAAAACGGCATCAAGGTTCGACAACCGCTTGAGTCATTAACCTACGGGGGGAAAAAGCTGGAAGAGGATTTGGAAGCGATTATCTCCGAGGAAGTGAATGTCAAAGAGGTGATGCATGATTCAAAGTTGAAAACGGCGAACGCTCTAGATACCGAAATTACAGAAGATTTAAAGATTGAAGGATTGGCTCGAGAAATAGTCCGACAAGTCCAGTCGATGAGAAAGAAGGCAGGATTTAATGTCGAGGACCGAATTAATCTTTTCTGGCAGAGCGCAGACGAAACTTTGCAATCTGTCTTTGAGCAACAGGGAAAGTACATAGCCAAAGAAACTTTGGCGAAAGAGGTTGTGGTTGGTAATGTTGGAAAGGCAGACTACAATGAAACAGCGAAGATAGAGGGAGTTGCAATATCTCTCGGCGTAAAAAAAGTTAAGTAGATATCACTGGTATTGTCATTCCCGCGGAGGCGGGAATCCAGTGTTTAATAAAAAGATAGATTCCCGCTGGAGTTTATGCTGAACTAGATTCAGGGCGGGAATGGCAAATAAAGTCGGAATGACACACAAGGCGGAATTTTGTTTTTTAATTTAAGAAATCTCAAAAACTTTGATTGGATCGTCATTGTGACCGCACTCCTTCTCTTTGCTATTGGCGTTGCCACCATTTACTCCACGACATTTGGCGCATCCGGCAGCGCCAAGGAAGCGATCCAGCAGGGGATATTTGGAGCGGTGGGCGTAGTTGCTTTTCTGGCAATCGCATTTTTTGACTACAGAACAATGAAGGGCTGGAGCAGGGCGCTCTATGTGCTTACGATTTTGTCTCTGGGGGCTGTGCTTGTCGCCGGCAAGACTTCCATGGGCGCGACGAGGTGGATAAATATAGCCGGCTTTCAGTTTCAGCCGTCTGAGTTTGCTAAGCTATTTTTGATTGTTATAATGGCGAAATATTTCAGTGAGTTCGCTGAAGATATGCACCAGTTTAAGCACATTGTAATATCCGGCATTTACTTTTTGATACCGGCGGTTATGGTTCTTCTGCAGCCCGACTTGGGCACCGCGCTTGTTTTAATTGTCATCTGGATAGCGATGCTTGCCGTCAGCAGGATTAAACTAAAGCACTTTATAATACTCGCAACAGCTGCTCTTCTTCTCTTGCCAATCAGCTGGACATTTATGCATGATTACCAGAAAAAGAGAATTCTCGCGCTCGTAAATCCGGCGAGCGACCCAACCGGTACGGGTTACAATGTGAACCAGGCGATCATCGCTATCGGTTCGGGGCAAATGCTTGGGCAGGGCCTGGGCCATGGTTCGCAGTCCCAGCTAAACTTCATTCCGGAGAAAAATACTGACTTTATTTTTGCGGCATTGGCTGAGGAAATGGGCTTTCTTGGCGCGGCCATAATCTTGCTTATGTTTGCTGTTTTGATCGCCAGGGGCATTATGATAGCGGCGAAATCAAGGGATTACTTCGGGATGTATTTGTCGACTGGCATAACGGCCATGCTTGCCTTCCATGTTTTCTTAAATGTCGGCATGAATCTCGGCATAGCGCCGGTTGCTGGTATTCCTCTGCCCTTAATCAGTCTTGGCGGCTCGGCGGTTGTGGTTACTTTTATAAGCCTTGGAATACTGGAAAGCATTCACATCCGGCACAAAAAGATAGACTTTTAGGACAATTTATAATTACATATTCCCAATGTCCAATCAAACTTTAAATTCAAAAATCAATGATTATATACCATTGGATAAATCCTGGACCATGAGAATGGCAATTTTAGATTTGCTTGACGGCCAAGCGGAACGATCTCTGCAAATCCTAAAGGGGGAGAAATTTTTAAGCGATGATTTAGTCGCGCTAAAAAGAGTTCTTGGATATTGGGATAATAAAAATTCTATAGATGTCGGTGAGTCGGGGACGCTTTACAGGTTTTTGCAGTTCATTTCCTGGAAGCAAGAGTTAAATAAAAAATTCGTCAAACATGGAACATTAGAAAACAGGGATATTTGCAATAACCCTAAAATTACCGGTTATCCTCTGGAAAAATTATTAAAACTTGATAACGGGACATCTCAGTGGGCTAGCGCTGCCGTTTTGTGTGGAAACAAAGAAAGTATCAAAAACCCGCCTTTTAAACTAGCTATAACATATAAGGCAGTTAAGCAATGGAATGAAAATAAAAATTGGGTAGTTTTGCGAGACCAAACCATTCAAAACCAAGCACTATCATTTATAAATATCTTAAAAAATAAGCCGGAATTTACCCCAAATCACTCTGAAGATTATTGTTTTGCAAGGGCTTTCGGTTTCATTGCAGCAGAAAAGGGAGAAAAACTGTGGTCAAGCTTAAGGGGGCATGAAAGCAACAGAATTGTAGAGATGGAAAAAGCACTCGATGAATATAAAGACAAGAAAGCTATTGCATCCAAAGACCACAGAGTTGTGCAGGCTATTGCTATGAAAGGTAAGACCGAAGGAAGGGATGCTAAATTCAAATTTCCAGCAGCTGTAAATAAAACCTGGCCCCAGTTTTGGAGTTTTCTTGAAAAATCATCTGATATTTAATATTGACCAAAAGAGGATTTTCTGCTAAACTTTATTAGTTAGTAATTAGAAAAAATGGCTGAGACAAGAGACAACAAATTTGCAGTTATCAAAACCGGTGGGAAACAATACAAAGTTTCCGAAGGCGAAGTTTTGACAGTGGAAAAACTGGACATCGAAGAGGGAAAGGATCTTGATATTACCGAAGTTCTCCTGATTGCGGATGGCGACAAGATTGAGGTGGGTAAGCCGACCATTAAAGACGCAAAAGTTAAAGCAAAAGTTGTTTCCCAGGAAAAAGCGGATAAAATCGTAGTTTTTAAATACAAGCCGAAGAAAAATTATAGGAAAAAAACCGGCCACAGGCAGAAAATTACAAAAATCCAGATAGAAAAGATCGGTGCCAAATAAACTTCCGATAAAAAACCTCTGAGCAATCGGAAGTTTTTATTTTGCGTTCCCAATATCCAGGTGTGTCTACTTGGCACACACCTGGTGTGTGTTTGTATTGACACACCCGGAATTAATGTTTATGTTTGATTTATGCCTTACAGAAAAACGATTTTTGCGGATAACCAAATATATCACATGGTGAATAGGGGCGTAAATCAGGCTCCTATATTTTTGAACCGGACAGATTATGAACGATTCATCAACCTGATTTCTTTCCTGAGGTATTGCCCGAACATCCAATATTCTCATTTTAGTAGAATGAAAATTGCCGAAAGGGCTGATTTTTTGGATGCGCTTCAGAAAAATGGCAAACCAGCCGTAGAGATTTTAGCCTTTTGTCTCATGCCAAATCATTATCATATTTTACTAAAGCAATTACGGGAAAAGGGCCCCCAGGAATTTATGAGAAATCTGCAAAACAGTTATGCGAAATATTTTAATGCAAAAAATAAAAGATCGGGACCGCTATTTCAATCGGCTTTTTGTTCAGTAAGGATTGAAAATGATGAACAGCTAAAACACGTTTCTCGCTATATACATTTAAATCCAAGTTCCTCCTACCTTGTAAAAATAAGTGATTTGGAAGGATACCGCTATTCCTCGTTGAATGACTACTGGGGAGCAGATTCTTTTGACTTTGTCGACACGGCAGATGTTCTAAAAAATTTTAAATCCAAGCAACAGTATAAGGATTTTGTTTACGGTTATGCCAATCGCCAACGGGAGCTGAACCTAATAAAGCACCTGGTGCTTGAAGATATTTAGAAAACCAGGTGTGTCTAGCTAACACATACCTGGTGTGTGTTAGCTAGACACGTCGGGATTTGGGGGGTGTGTTTCAAATGTGGGGATTTTCTGCTATCATAAACATACTATGGGCAAGGTTATAACCATCACAAATCAAAAGGGCGGGGTCGGCAAAACCACTACGACGATGAATCTCTCCGCCTATCTTGCAAATGAGGGCAAAAGGATTCTGCTTATTGACCTTGATCCGCAGGGAAACGCGACTAGCGGTCTCGGAGTCAAGCGAGCCGACATCAAAAAATCGCTGTATGACATTTTGATAAATGAAAATCATCCCAAGGAAGCGATATACAAGACCAGGTACGAGAACCTGGAGATTATCCCCTCCACGGTAGTTTTGGCGGCTGCGGAAGTGGAGCTGGTTTCCCATTTAGCTCGCGAACACAAGCTGAAAAATGCGATTTCATCAATCTCTGGTGATTATGATTATATATTCCTGGATTCTCCGCCAAGCCTTGGACTGCTCACGGTAAATGGTCTGACCGCTTCGGATAAAATATTGATTCCGGTTCAAGCTGAGTACTTTGCTCTGGAAGGTTTGGGTCAGTTGCTTCACACGGTTCAGAGGATAAAGACGAGCCTAAATCCGAAAATAGATCTTTTGGGCGTCTTGATAACGATGTATGATAAAAGGACTATTTTGTCCCGCCAAGTGGAACAGGAGATCAAAAAACATTTCCCCGGCAAAGTCTTTGAAACTATCGTTCCGAGAAATATTCGTTTGGCCGAAGCGCCGAGCTTCGGCAAGAGCATATTTGGCTACGACAAGCTTGGAAAAGGGGCAAATGCCTATAAAAGTTTAGCAAAGGAGGTGCATATAAAATGTCAGTAAAAAATCAATCTTCGAGAGGGCTCGGAAGGGGGCTGGACGCCCTAATCCCTATGAGCGACGATCAGGTTTCGGAAAATCAAGCCAAGGAAAGGCTCGTGAATGTTCCGGTAAGTTCAGTCCAACCCAATCCGATGCAGCCGAGGCAGACATTTGGCGATGAGTCACTTGCCGATCTCGCAAGATCTATCAAGGAACACGGCATTATCCAACCGTTAATTGTTACAAAAGCCGAGAACGGATATGAGTTGGTCGCAGGCGAACGGAGATTGCGGGCGGCAAAGGTAGTCGGACTCGATGAAGTTCCGGTTATTGTCAGGGATGCCGAAGCGTTGAAAAAACTGGAAATCGCATTAATCGAAAATGTCCAGAGAGATAATCTGAATGTCATTGAGGAAGCTTTGGGATACCAGAAACTGATGCAGGATTTCTCGCTGACCCAAGATGATGTGGCTAGAAAGGTGGGGAAGTCAAGGAGCCAAATAGCAAACAGGATTCGCCTTTTGGGTTTGCCGGTCGAAGCAAAGCGCGCCTTAAACAATGAGCAGATATCGGAAGGCCACGCCAGGGCGTTGCTTGGACTCGACAGCACCGAGCAGATACTTTTGCTTTTGGGGCTAATTATCGCCCGGAAGCTTTCGGTCCGGGAGACAGAGAAGAAAGTAAATGAAGCCTTGTCGGGACAGAAAATTAAACCGGACAAGAAGGGGATTGACCCAAATATTGTTCAAATAGAAAAAGAGCTTCGAGACGCGGTTGGCGCAAAGGTTACGATTCGCGCTAAGAGAAAAGGGGGATCCATAGTTATTGATTACAATTCCCAGGAGGAAATGGATAAGATTATCGGTCTGTTGAGAAAGAATTAAAAAATGAAAAAGAAATCTGTTGTTCTTTTCGGTGATAGCGGTTTGGGCAGCTTTAATCGTGATAGAATAAGAAAATTGGAAAAAGCCTCAGGAAATGTGGATGTGTATAATTGCGCGGTTGGCGGACTAAACTCTAGAGACGGGCTGGAAATGGCAAGTTTTATCGCAAAGCTTGAGCCGGATATTGTGGCCTTTTCATTTCCCGCCAATGATATTGCTGACGGAATTTCGATCGAAGAAACAAAGATGGATATGTTGGGAATAATAAAAGCGTTTAAGAAGTCGAAAATAATTTTGTTTCTTTATCCAAATGCTGACGAAAGATTTAGAGAAATCCCGAGCTTCAACGAGAGGATGGCTGAATACAATCTGTTGCTGAAGGAGTTGGCAGATTTATGCGGCGCCAAGACAATCGATGGTCCGCAGGCTTACGGGAAGATAAAGAAAGAATATCACGAAGATGATGGCATTCATTTGAATGAATACGGTTACGATATTTTGATCGGAGAAATGGTAAAAGTTATAAATTAACGTCAACTCGACATAACTAAACACACGCCGGTAACTTATCAAACTCATTCAAATTCAAAGACGGTTTCTTCGGCAAGAACGAATAAGCGGCCAAACCGGAAAAAAGGTTTACCAGAAAGTTGGC
>JAJYQQ010000043.1 GCA_021794535.1 bacterium | reverse complement strand
GATCTAGCAGAGATGCCGACTGACGCTATGGCATTGCCGACTCTCAGTTCTATCGATATATCTCGGTCTACACCAGGCGTGCGCCGAATCTCTTCGGGCAAGAGTGATCTGACTTCCAGCTCCGGTCTGCCATGAATGTAGCGCAGCTTTCGAGGCCACGTGCCAAGTTCCGCTCCCCACTTCACTGCAGTTGCCCCCGCATAATTTAAAAGTTGATCAAAGTCAAAAACCTCATCTGCAGTGAGAACCGCTGAGAAATCCTTTACCCGAACGTGAAGCGTTCTTTTTCCTCCACGGCTTGGATCTTTTGAAAGCGGGATGGCATCGATCAATAGAAATGTTTGATCATTATGCCATGATACATAGCCGGATGTATGCCCCGCTGGATTTTTGAACTTGTCGTCCTGGAGAATAGGGATATCCCGTATTATCCCGCCGATAGGATGGTCAATCTTTATGGGCTCATATCTCGGAGCCCAAATGTATTCAACATTTTTCACCTGGACTCCTTTCTGATTGTGTAGGAACAAAAATAAGGGCAAAAATCACCCTTATAAAAACCTTACCACAATAATCGACAACTATTCAAATTAAAAAAGAAAAACACCTCTCATACGAAAGGTGTTTTTCTTGTCGTCTCAACTTTTTTCAAAAACAGCCTTGGGATATCCGCCATGCCGAGCGGTAGCAACCTTGTTGTAAAAAATTTTTGCCCAGCTGCCTGGCCTAAACCAGGACAAACAAAAGGCATATGATATTTTTGAAGGCCGTACTTAACCGTACATGGCAGAAATCCGAAGACCATTTTTTCAAGCTACCCAAAACCCCCTGCTTGCTTGGAAATCTATGATAAGTAAAAAGAGGATTTGCCGCATTGTAATATCCAACAAAAATTTGCAGAAAATTTTGGATTTCTTTGTAGAATTTGTGAACTTATACGTTTCAATCGTAATTCGTAATGCATGCCATCGACATGACCTTTTCAAAGAGAGAATGAATGCGGCTATCGGCCTCAAAAATTCTCTTTTTAATCCTTTTCTCTCTAAGTAAACCACCCCCGCCGACGGAACGGGCAGGGAAAGTTTTCTTTATTTTGTATTTATGCAATTTTCTTGCTATCGCAATTTTTTGGCATAATCTGCATTCCTCCGGCATGGTTTTTGGGGTCATTGTTTTTACGGCTATCGGCTCAAGGACTCTTTTCTTAATCCTCGTTTATCCTGTCGCTGCCATAAACAAGGACACGCCTTGCAAAATGCGAAAGCAAGGAATGTCCTTGTCTTACGCTGAGGGTCGGCATCTCTTGCCCGGCGTGGTTTTTCAAAAGGAGCTTTCAAGTGAATGAACCTTTAAAAAGAATTTTGTTTGGGCTTGCGAGTTAATTTTTTTAAAGATGAATGAATGTAGAAAGCGACTTCTTGAAAAGACCGTAGCCGGCAGTTTTTGTTCAACTTTTTGCTGTCAAAAAGTGGAAAAGAATAAATTATAAAAAATTAAAACTAGATTCCCGATCAGGTCGGGAATGACAGGGGGATGGATTCCGGACAAGCTCTTCGAGTCTGAGCGATGAGGTATCGTTCACCTCAGAGTCGAATGACCAGAATAACGAGGAGACTGGATTCCGGATCAAGTACGGAATGATAAGAAAGAGATTCCTCCGCTCGCTACTTAAGTAGGGTCGGTCGGAATGACAATTAGGCTGGGTTCTCTGCCGGCAGGCAGGCCCCCGGAGTTTATGCTGAATGTAATTCAGTGCGGGAATGACAATTAGAGCTCTTTGACCTTTAACATATTTGTTCCGCCTTCCACTCCGACTTTCTCACCCGAAACTATGATTATCTTGCTGCCTTTCTTGACCAACTTCAGAGACCTTGCTATCTCGGTGGATTTCCTGCTCATATCTCTAACTGTTTTGTAGTTTAGGACATAAGGATACACGCCCCAGACCAGGTTTAGCTCTCGGGCGGTTTTTAAAGTATGGGTTACCGAAATAATCGGGCAATGAGGCCGAAATCTGGAGACATTGCGCGTCGTTCTGCCGACAGCCGTGGCATTTATAATCACGGATGCGCCAAGTTGGGACGCCAGCTTGCAGGCGCTTTTCCCGATTGCTTCCGATGTGGATTCAATATTTTTAATAGTGGTTTCGCCGATTATGTGTCCCGCGTCGCTCGACCACTTCTCAACTGTCATGGCAATTTTTCTCATCGCCCTTACGGCATTTACCGGATACTTGCCGATCGAGGTTTCGCCGGAGAGCATCACCGCATCGGCGCCATCAAGGATTGCATTTGCAATGTCTGAGGTTTCGGCCCTGGTTGATGCCGGGTTTCGGATCATTGAGTCAAGCATTTGGGTTGCCACTATTACCGGCTTGCCGTAAGAATTGCATTTTCTGACAATATCTTTTTGCAGTAAAGGCACACTTGCCAGAGAGACCTCGATGCCAAGGTCGCCGCGCGCCACCATGACGGCATCGGAAAATCTGATAATTTCATCTATGTTTTTCAGGGCTTCATGCCTTTCGACCTTTGCTATGACCCTTGTCTTCTTGCCTGCTTTCTTAATTAAATTTTTAAGCTCCAGGATGTCGTCCGCTGATTTCACAAATGACAAAGCCACATAGTCGACATCATGGGCAAGGCCAAAGGCTAGATCCTGCCTGTCCTTCTCGGTCAAAGCCGGCTGGGAAACGTTGGAGTTCGGAAGATTAATGCCCTTTTTCGACAGAAGGAGTCCCCCTGTCACGACCTTGCATTTAATTTTTGAATGATTTTTGGAGACCGCCTTCAGCTCAAGCAAACCATCATCAAGCAGGATTTTGTCGCCGGCCTTCACATCCTTGACAATGTCCTTATATTGGACGGGAATTTCACCTTTTCCCGGTTCATCAATGGTTAGTATTACCTCCGCGCCCGCCGCCAGTTCCATTTGTTCGCCCGGAATGATGCCAACTCTGATCTTTGGACCCTGCAGGTCCTGGAGCATGGAAATCGGCTGCCCCAGCTCCTTTTCCAGCCTTCGTAGGTTTTGAATTCGAGCCAGCTGCTCCGGATGCGGTCCGTGCGAAAAGTTGAGCCGGAAGACATCCGTCCCCGCTTCGATTAGTTTTTTCATAATTTTTGGGTCATCCGCAGATGGCCCAAGAGTGGCGATAATCTTTGTCTTTTTCACAAGAATAAATTTTACATTATTTGTAACGTAAGCGCAAGAAAATTATTTGAGAGTTATATAAATTATTATCAAAGTTTCTTAAAAAATTCCGAATATGCACGGCATTTCCGCCTGTAAGGGCCAGGCCCTTGCAGGCAGACACCCGAAGCTGGATATGCCACTGTCGCAAGTTTGCGCGATAGCTATAACTTGTGCTATATTCCCTGCGCCGGAATTTATGCCAAAAAATTGCGATAGCAGTAAAATTGCATCAAACGAAGCCACTTTAGTCTAGTTTTTTATTATTATGGTCTCGATATCCCTTTTAAATTGGGGCTCAGAGATTACTAAACTACCCCGCAGCAAACTGACAGGGTATTTACTCTACAAAGAGAATAAATTTTTGATTTCAACAAGATTTGTGGCGGCGCAACCACGGGATTGCGCCGCCACTCAGTCTGTGAAGA
>JAJYQQ010000001.1 GCA_021794535.1 bacterium | reverse complement strand
GATTTTTCGCCATACCGATAATCTTGTCGACTCCGGCAAGCTGAGTCATCTCAACGGTCGGTACATTTAAAGAATTTGAAAGCGCCGTTCTGGCGGAAACATTTCCCATAAAGCTTCTGCTGTAGTCGTGGGGAATGTAGGGCGGATTGCCACCAAAATTAATCGATTGGTCAAGCAGCTTGGTCATCGGCGAGTAGCCCTCCAGGAATCCGGTGGCATAAACTATAGGTTTAAACGAAGACCCCGGCTGCCTCTCTGAGTTTGCAACATTCACCTTACTCTTGTTCCAATCCACTCCTCCAACCATAGCCAGAATATTGTCATTTTTGTTGTCCAGTATAACTATTCCCGCATTTGAGACATTTGCGTATTTAAACTTTGTCACATATTCCTTTGCCTTTGCTTCCGCCAGATCTTGTTTTGCCGGATCAAGCGTTGTGTAAACCTTAAGTCCTGCCGTTTCCACGTAATCAAAGCCATAAAGATTTACAAGCTGCTGTTTCACATACTGGACAAAGTAAGGATACTTATCAACATTATTCATTTGGCCGCTGAATGCCAACGGTTCGTTCGCTGCCTGTTTGCCCTGATCCAGGGTGATAAATCCCGCCTTTATCATTTGTTGCAGCACATACTCTTGCCTTCTCTTGCTGGCATCATAGTCCCCGTTTATAGGATCGTATTTGCTCGGAGCGGCGGGCAGTCCGGCCAGCATGCTTGCTTCTGCCAGGTCTAAATCCTTTAAGTCCTTGTTGAAATAAATTCTGGCGGCATTCTTGATGCCCAGCGCCTGCTCACCGTAGTAAATGTTGTTTAAGTACTCTTCCAGGATTTGGTCTTTACTAAGTTTTTTCTCCAGCTCATAAGAGTAGACCAGTTCCTTCAGTTTTCTTTCAAAGCTTTTTTCATTATCCAAATATCGGTTTTTTACAAGTTGCTGGGTTATGGTGCTTCCGCCCTGGGTATAATCGCTTTGATTGAATAGATCCTCAACCTTTAGAATGCCCGGTTTTTTGCTGGATTGAATGTTTCGAAGGGCAGCCCGGGCAATACCGGTAAAGTCAACCGGGCCGTGATGATAAAAGTTGACATCCTCTGCGGCAAGGGTCGCTTCTCTTATCGTATTTGGAACCTGGCTAAGGGGGACATAGTCAGGATCGCTGGTGCCGAAGCCCTGATAGATCACTCCCCCATTTTTATCATAGAATACCGCCTGCGTTCCACCGCTTTTCGGTTTGGCCGATTTAAAATCACTCGCATATTTTAGGTAGATGCCTATTATGAAAAAGCTGGAGGTTAAAAAGAAGATAACCAAAAAGATTACAGAAACTTTCCCCAGGACTTTCAGCGCCCCAATGGTTACCGGCCATAATGAAAAAGCCCTCCTTCTTTTCTTATCTTCATTGTCAGGCAGGCTTAAAGCCTCCTCGTCTTTTGCCATCTTGGATTTCTTTCTTCTTTTGTTTGTTGCTTGTTTGTCTTTTATTCTAATATCAAAAACAATTTTTGTTAATAACTAAAATGACAAAAAGAATTTTTTGCTCCTAAAACTTTTTTCTTTCCAGGCCGGAAACTACTTCCTTCAGCTGCATGTCGACAATTTTGGCATTCTTAATTGTGGCGCAGCCGTATTTTTCATTGATCTTGTCCATTGTCTTTAGGATTTTTTCCTTCTTTGCCTCATCGGGAAGAAGGCTCGCCGGAACGCGCCTCTCGTGTTTTACATTTCCCATACTGACTCCGACGGCCCTTATGGGATTGGTTGGTTTTAGTTGTGCTAAAATGTCAAGGCAAAGAGCATAGATGTCTTCTCCGGCGCATGTCCAATAGGCTGTTTTGCGGCTTTTCCTCACATGGGTAAAATCTCTAAACCTTAGCCATAAAGAAATTTCCCGTCCCCAATATTTCTCCCTTCTCATTCTGGCGGCGGTTTTTTCCGATAAGAGGTAAATATGTTTTTTTAGTTCTTCCCGGGAAAAGACATCTTTATTTAGCGTTCGGGAATGGCCGAAGGACTTTGCCTCGGTTTGGTTGCGCCAATCTATCACGGGGGAATGGTCGATGCCGTATGCCATTCTTCTCAGCTTGAGCCCGTATATCCCGAATTCGTTAAGAAGCTCCAGATCGTCGGCTTTTCTTAATTCTCTCACGGTATTTATGCCCATTAGGTTCAACCGCCTCAATATCCTTCGGCCGATGCCGCAAAAATCGTCAAGTTTTGAAGATAGAAGCACTTCGTCCTTATTTTTGCGAGTTATAATAATTAGTCCATCCGGCTTTTGCATATCACTTGCAAGTTTGGCCAAAAACTTATTGTGGGAAATGCCGACCGAGCAGGTTAACCATGGCCCGATCTCATCTCGCAAGTCTTTCTTTATGCTCCTGGCGATCCCTTCCGCTCCGCCGAAAAGATGCATTGTTTTTGTTACATCTAAAAATGCCTCATCGATGCTAAAAATCTCTATTTTGTCGCTATATCTTTCAAAAATTCCGATAAACGTCTTTGTTATGTGGGAGTATTTTCTTGGTTCGCCCACTATTAATATAATCTCAGGGCAAACCGCTTGAGCCTCGTCGACTCGCATGGCTGTTTTGACGCCGAATCGCTTCGCCTCGATAGATGCGGCGGCAACAATAGTTCTCTTGTTTGCGCTGCCTCTTATGCCGACCGGTTTGCCTCGCAAATAAGGATTTGCCTGCTGTTCGACGGTAGCAAAATATGAGTTCATGTCAATGTGTAAAATTGTTCTTTGCATAACCAGAGTTTATTCCAAATAATATTCTTTGAGAGTCCAGGCCAGAGTCTCATTGTTAAATGCGATTTTATAGACGCCGCCTTCTGTCTCTGCCGCGAAGATATAATTTATGGAACTGCCTTCTCTTTCCTGATGATTTAAGTGCACCCTCTTTACTGAATAGGTTTTTCCATCCCACTTAAATTTTCTGGGATAGATGGAGCCTTCATAAAAATCAGCTAAAACCCTAATTGCCTTGTTGGCTTTTTGATACATATTCTAAGTATAAGTTGCATTCGCGCAACTTCAAGTATACATCTATGAAAAAATTTCCACACCGGGGGGGGTACGCAGGCATGTAAAATTTAGGAATGAGAAAAGCCTTCGGCGCGAAGGTCTCTGGAATTATATCTTGAGGGGAACTGTCAAATTCTTTTGACCGGGCGCCTGGAAGGCTTTGGTTTGCCGGTGCTGGCTCGGTTCTCTGCCGGAGCAAACTTTCGTGAGAACCAAGCCGGCTAGCCGGCGGGGAAGGTGGGGCTATCTATTGCTATTGCCCCGAAATAAACTTTTTGGCTGGATTGCCGGCTGTTTCGGGGGAAATCCTTTGAAACGAGCCGGCCCAGCCGGAAGAAAGGAGCAACAAAGAGGTTATTTGATGGATTTTGGTCGCATGCCGCCCATGACGACACCGGGTTTTTACACTCGGCTTGACCGCCAACGGGCCCGCTACCATCAAGGCCCCTAAATTGTGCGGATCAAAGTATACTAAAAACCCTTCCACATGTCAAGACTTTTTCGGGCTTTTTTCGGATGTTTTTTCGGATGTTTTCGGTAATTTTTTTCGGTAACCCCTCACACCTGTCATCCCGAGCGACTTCGCGGAGCGACCCGTTCGGCTTCGCTTAAGGGCAGGCTGCATGCCGAGGAATCCCTTTCTCGAACAAAATTTAAGGGATTCCTCCACTTTCCACTAGCGTGGTGGCGGTCGGAATGACAGATCGGAGCTTTAAATTCACGCTTGATATTTGAGGGTGTGAGGGGTTACTTTTTTCGG
>JAJYQQ010000067.1 GCA_021794535.1 bacterium | reverse complement strand
ATCTATAAAATAAGGGATTCCTCCACTCGCTACTAGCGTAGAGTCGGTCGGAATGACAATGGTGGTGGTGCCACGATGAGTTTTAATATCAATAAAGAGGCCTTGACCTCTTTATTTTGAATTTTTAATTTGTAATTTTAAATTATTTAAATAGGCATCTCTTTGACATCATCGCCGGACTGGTCTGCTGGCGCCGGATTTATAACGGATTCAGCTGCCTGTGCCTCTGCCACTGGCTGAGTATCCATGGGATTTGGCGCAGGCGCCGGAACTTCATTTTGCGGCATTTCGGGAATCGTCATAGCCGGTTCAACGGGCATAGCAGCAGCGTCGGGTTGCGGCGCGTCGGGAGCGGGCGCTTCTTCTTGTCGTATCTCGGATTGGACGGGTGTCTGGACCGGGATACTGGTTTCTTCGTTTGGCTCGGCACTTGCTTCCGGTTGCGGCTCCATGGCCGGCACATCTTGCTGGGATTGATCCGGAACGATCGGCGCCTCCGGCTGGACAGCTGCCATATCTTCTTCCTGGACCGGAGGAATTGCTGAAGTTTGCGGTTCTTCGGACGCCTGGCCGTCAAAAGGCTGGCCGACAGCATCTGTTAAACCACCGCCCGACGACATCTGGTCCTGAAGGTTAAAATTGCTGCCAATCTCACCAACTGTTGGCTCTGCCTGTGGCGAGAAGCTATCTTCTGCGGGTTGGCTCATTTGAGACGAGGTGTCCGGCATTTCTGGCGGCTCGGGAGCCGGCGGCACTGGCGGCTCGGAGACTGCTCCGACAATGTCGTTCATTGCCGGTTGCGCCCCCATCGCGAGAGTAGGATTATTGTCCGTAGCCATTACATTGCCTTGCGGCATTTGGCTTGGAGCCCCGCCCAGGTAGCCGGCGCCCATATCATTTAGCTTCGACTCCTCCATCACTTCTTTTTTGTGCTTCGCCCTAAAGACAAACACATACACAGCTGCGCCAATCCCGGCGACAACCAGTATGGCAATTATTGCAATTATCAGGATACCCATTTACCCTCCTAGCTTCAAAATTATTTGTTGAATTTATAATAACAAAAGAAAAAAATAAAAACAAGTTTTTCCAAATTTCAAAGCCATAATTAAAAACAAAATTCAAAATACACTTTTAGTATTTTATCTGAAATTAGAAATTTGATATTTGTAATTCCAAAGAGATTACATTTCTCTCAATCGTTTTATCCGCTCTTCGATCGGCGGATGGGTGTCAAAAAGTCCGGCAAACCAGCCGCGGCTTGTGCCCTTGTGATCTGTCAGCGGATTTGTAATGTAGAGATGCGCCGTTGCTTTGTTCGCCGCTTTCAGTGGCCTGGTATCGGCCGATATTTTCTCTAAGGCTAGCGCCAATCCTTCGGGGTAGCGAGTCAGAAGCGCGCCGCTCGAGTCTGCCAAATATTCCCTGTTTCTCGAAAGCGCCAATTGTAAAATAATGGCGAAAATCGGCGCCAAAATGGCCAGGACAATGCCGACAATCATAAGTATTAGCCCCAGTTGGCCACTGTCTCTATTATCATCCCCGCCAAAAAAACTTATTCTCAAAAACCAATCTGAAACCAGCGCCACCACGCCAACCAAGATCACGATCACGGTCATCAGGCGGATGTCGTAGTTCCCGATATGGGAAAGTTCATGGGCCGCCACGCCCTCGAGCTCCGGCTTTTCCAGCTTATCCAAAATGCCCGTCGTAAAGCAGATAACCGCATGCTGCGGATCGCGGCCTGTGGCAAAAGCGTTCGGCGCGGGATCGTTAATAATGTAGATGCGCGGCGTGGGCAGCCCGGCCGTGATGCAAAGATTTTCAATAATCCGAAAGAGCGCCACATTTTCCTCCCGGCTTATAGGCTTGGCTCCCGAAACCGCCAACGTCACTTTGTCGCTATACCAGTAGCTTACAAGCGCCTGGACGGAAGCGAAAATAATCGCTGCCGGAAATATCCAGTACATGCCGAGAGCTCGGGAAAATATCCAGCCAAGGGCAATTATGAAAACCAAAAAACCTAGTATCAAAGATACCGTGCGGCGCTTGTTTGAAGAAATTTCGGTATATGTTGTAGCCATGGCATAAAAATTCCTAAATTAATAATTCCTAATTTCTAATGAATTACCCAATGATCAAAACTCAAAACATTGTCATTTCGACCGCCACCACGCTAGTGGCAAGCGGAGAAATCCCTTTTTCATTCCTGTCCCTCTAATGGATTTTCATTAGGATAGGAACATAAGACATTGTCTAGATATTCAATGCCACAAAAATATGGACAGATTGAAATGTTTTTGACAGCACATTTATGAGAATCGTTTTTGTCAAATTCATTCCAAGGACACTTATCTTGACCCCAATGGATCTCTTCTCTTTTTGAAGAGAGATCAATGTCCATATTTGCCCCATCTAATTTCTTAATCCTCTTGTCACTCATACCTTTAAGGGATTCCTCGACTCGTCGCTCCGCGAAGTCGCTCGGAATGACACAAGCCTTATTCCTCGCGAAAGTCCACTTTAACCGGCTCTTTGTCGCTTTCTTCGACTTGGAAAAATTCCCTCGCAGTATAGCCAAACATTCCGGCAAAGATATTGGTCGGGAAAACCCGGATCTTGGTGTTGTAGTCGCGGACATTGCCGTTATAAAACCGTCTGGCTGCCTGAATCTTGTCTTCCGTATCCGTCAGCTCATCCTGAAGTTTTAGAAAATTTTCATTGGCTTTAAGATCCGGATAGTTTTCCGCCACGGCAAAAAGGCTTTTCAAGGTGCCCGAGAGCATATTTTCGGCTTTCCCTTTTTCTCCGAGACTTCCGGCCTGCATCGCCCTCGTTCTCTGCTCGGTAACTTTCTCAAAGATTTCTTTTTCGTGTTTTGCGTATCCCTTGACGGTTTCAATCAGGTTCGGAATAAGATCGTGCCTTCTCTTTAGCTGCACATCGATATCGCTCCAGGCCTCATCAACCCTGACCTTCGACCTGACTAGCCCGTTGTAGATGAGCGCCACGGCGATAATCAAGACCACTATAATCGCTAAAATAATCCACATAATCATACTAACCTCCGATTTAATTTTTAATTTGAAATTTACAATTTTTATTGAATTTTCATTGGCATTAATTTTGCAACATTGAAACTTGCGAATTGACTGAAAATTGAAAATTAGAAATTGAAAATTCTATTTCGGTATTTTTATAGTCTGTCCCGGCTGCAGCGAATCCGCATCGGACATCCCGTTATAGTCAGCCAGCTGTTTCGATGTCATGCCGTTGGCATTTGCTATCTGGCTTAAAGTATCGCCGTTTTTAACGACATAAGTCGTGAATCCCTGGCTTGGCGCCGGCGGAGCGGTAGTCGTAGTTGTCGGAGCCGGCTGGGCCGTAGCAGCCTTGGTGGTTGTGGTTTCCTGGTTCTTCGGGGTATCTTTAACGACCGGCTGATTTTCGATCTTTTGGCTCGGGCTCTTCTGCTCCTGGCCGCTCATCTTAATGTCGCCCTTGAAAATGAAGAGTTTTGCCGCCACGATCACGGCCAACGCTAAAAAACCCAGTGTTACATTTGTTATAATTCTTCTTTTTCTGTCGCTTTGGGAATGCTTCTTTAAATCCTCGCTCAAGTCGCTTGAAAGCTTTGGTTTCTTCATAACTTTTTCATTATACCACGAATGCAAAAATTTGCATTAGCCACTTTTTATCAAATTATTATACTCATCAATCAAAATATTTATCTCCCTCACCATTTGATTGTACTGGCCAACCTCTTGGTTGTAGCTGTCGATGGTGCTTTTCGTGGCCCCATAAACCGACTGGTACTCTGCGTATGCCTGGTTATAGGAACTATAGTTTGCCTCACTTGGGTCGGATTTGTAAATACTTTTTGCCCGTTCCACTTGAGCTTCGCTCTGGCTAAGCTGGTTTTTTGCATTTTGGACATCACCTTGGGAAGCCTTAATGCCGCCGGCAAGCTGAACGAGTTCCTGATTTTTGGCATTGATGCTGTTTATAATGTCCTTTAGCCTTTGGGTATCCTGAGTGATTTCGATAATCCTCTGGTATACATTGCCGTTTGCTATTTTTATCACGTCGGATGGCGGCGGAAAGTTCGAGTCCGGTATCTGGGGCAGTATTTGGTCGTAGTTGTTCCCGGAGAGCTTATCCAGCTCGGCTTTTTTCGCTCCGCTGGTTGCCTGGTCGATAACAGGAAGCTGGCCAACCTTGTATCCCGTGTTTGTCGTTTCTATGTACGCATACCCCGTTTTAAAAGAGCCATACCCTGGTGGCGCCTTGATGCCGACTGCCATATGTTGGGCAGTATTAAATGTCAAAAGAGACACACCGTAACCCATTTGCCTGAGTATTGCCGCCTCCAGATAAGACTTGTCCGTGCAGATTCCGGTATCATCATAAAGCGTTTCGTAAGGATAGCGGCCATAAAAGGAATTGTCGGTTATTCTGGATATCCGGCTCTGTATGCTTGAAGACAGAACAACCTTCGCTTTTTCGCTATCATAAGGAATGTTTTGGACAAAACAGGTTGCAAGATCCGCTGTCTGGTCGCCGGTCAATCCCAGACCGCTGCCTTTCTGGTCAATTTTTTGAGTTAGATCTTCGATGGTTTTGTCCTGGCTGTCTTCATAGACAAAATCCCCATAGGACATCCGCCTCTTTTTGGGGTCTGATTTGTAATAGCTGTCGACGCTTTGGTATAAATCTTCTTGAAGCGCAAGCTTCTGGCCATGATAGTCGCAGTGTAGCGTCACCTGCTTTAATCCCTCCGCTTTTGGAAAGGTTCTAATATTTAGATAGCCGAGCTCATAGCCGGCAAACAACAAAACGGCCAAAAGCATACCTATTGAAATAAGAGATTTGAAAAGTTTCATATCCTCAGTATAAGAAAAAAATAGTAAATTTGGAACAAAAAGATAAAACAAAAAGATGCGCCCCCAGACGGCGCCGCGCAAAAAGCGCTGTCTGGGGGCTTGCTGGATTTTCAATCTCCGTTTTTCTTCTCCCTATGGGCTCAGTCGGGGTTCTTCAACAGTCCGCTAAGCGGTAAATGGCTGCAGATACCACGTCCAAAGCAGGCTGAAAGGGGGGATCCCAGTGCTACCCACCCTTAGAAGAAACGGAGATTGGTGAGTTAAACAAATCTGTGATCAGGGCGAATTATTGAATTCTCCCCGATTTAGGCGCTCATAAGAAATCAAAATACATGAGTTCCTGCATAAATATTATAGCATTTTGTGTCAACAAAAAATCACCAAAAGCCTGCAAGAAATATTCTTTTTCTTTTATAGTTGACTTTTTTGTAGTATAATAATCAAGTTAAAATCATGGTTCAGGGCGCTTAGCTCAGTTGGCTAGAGCATCTCGTTTACACCGAGAGGGTCGGGGGTTCGAGTCCCTCAGCGCCTACCATTTCGTAGCTTTCAGCTACTCAATGTAAACTTTCAATTACTTAATGAAGTTTACCCTGAAAACATGAAATATTTTGAAGGGGCGAGATAGCTCAGTTGGTAGAGCGAAGGACTGAAAATCCTTGCGTCCCCGGTTCGATTCCGGGTCTCGCCACCATTTCATAGTTTGCAACTATTCAATGTAAACTGCCAACAATGATTGAAAATTTCTTTGTATACATGATTGAATGCAACGATGGTTATCTTTATACGGGTCTAACCGCAAACATACGTAAAAGATTTAATCAACACAAGATGGGCCTAGACAGAAACACAAAGCACAGGTTACCAATTAAATTGGTTTATCTTGAAAAGTTCCTTACAAGGAAAGATGCGGCAAAAAGAGAAAAAGCAATTAAAGGTTGGAGGAGAGAAAAGAAAGAAAAGTTAATAGCAACTTACACTGAATGAGGTAGTTTACACTGAACGAAGTGAAGTGCGGGAATAGCTCAGTTGGCTAGAGCGCATCCTTGCCAAGGATGAGGTCGCGGGTTCGAATCCCGTTTCCCGCTCCATGAAAATATTGAGAGATGTTAAATAAAGAACTAATTGAGATTTTTAATCAGATAACAGAAGAAGTGGGTATTCTGGTTTCTCAATTTGTTGAACAAGCTGACCTGACTGGGAAGTCGGATTTTGGCTCGATCTACTCTAAAAACGAAGAGGAATTTGATAAATTTACCAGGCAACTAAAAGATAATGGTTCACCTGCAGATATTCAAGAAACGGGTACGTATTATTGGCTAAATGAACCGCTAGAAACTTCTCTTGGAATAATACGCAGATTCCGGATAAGGACTCCTGACGGCAGCTACAAAGAAAGAGGATATGTCGGCTTCGAAGTAAAAAACTATCAGGATTTTAAGAATAAGTACCTAAAGAGGTCCAATTTTAAGCAAATTGATAATCCAAAAGTTGAAATGATAGAACTTAAATCTCCAGAGTTTAATGTTCGCGCATATTTTCCGGATGTAAGATTCTAAAATTTGGCTCCGTGGCGGAGTGGTTACGCAGCGGTCTGCAAAACCGTTTACCCCGGTTCAATTCCGGGCGGGGCCTCCATTACAACTATGATATGCCGCGGTGGCGGAACTGGTATACGCGCAGCACTTAAAATGCTGTGGTCGTAAGACCTTGCGGGTTCGATTCCCGCCCGCGGCACCATTTCATAGTTTGCACTATTCAATGTAAACTAATCATAGTTTTCAGCTATTTAATGTAAACAGTTTACCCAGAAAGAATTGATGGGCTGCGGTGGCGGAATTGGTAGACGCGCTGGCTTGAGGGGCCAGTGGCCGCTTAAGGCCGTGGAGGTTCAAGTCCTCTCCGCAGCACCAATGAAATTGTAGATGCGAGAGGAACGCAGAACCTTCCAAAAACTGCCAAAAAAGAATCATAAGGTTAAATCATTAACTCCTGGGAATTACAGTCAGTCATGGGATATGAGGAACAAGAGCAGTTTAACTGCTTCAAGTCCTCTCCGCAGCACCAGGGTTCGGGATATCGGGCTTCGGCGCTCGGATGTCAGATACTATACAATTGTTGTTATTGGTAGAATAGACAAGAATCTCCCTGCTAACGATTAAAAAATCGCCAGATCTCAGCGATTTTTTATTTTGAGTTAGAAATTATGAATTTTTAATTACCAGCCTAGCTGTCAATCATTACCTTGTCGGCCTTCAGATACCAGTCGGAAATATTCCAAAAACGGTCTTCGGGTGAAACTATTTTTCCGGATTCCATCCCCTTTATTTTTGATGATGCGGCGAAATAATAGAAGGGATCATATAGATAAACTGCCGGCACATCTTCCAGTATGATCCTTTGAATGTCATTAATCCTGGCCTGCCTGTCACTATCATTTGCCGCTTCCCTTTCCAGCTCCAGATATTTATCGAGTTCCGGATTCTTGTACTCGGAAAAGTTGAGGCCGGGGTCATTTACCTGTGATGAGTGCCAAAAGCTGAAAAGGTCCGGATATGCCCCAATGTCCTCGCCAAGAATAACGGCATCATAGCTTCTCGGCCTTAAGTATTCCTGCTGCAACGCAGTCATATCCACTTTCCTGACATCGGTTTTTACCCCCAGCTGGCCAAATTCCTTTGCCACCGCATCCGCTGTTTTGGATAGCTCTTCACTGTCTGCCGTCACTATTTTCAAAGACACATCCTTGCCGTTTAGCTGCAGCTGCTTGCCCTTCAGTGTATAACCGGCATTTTTCAAAACATCCTTCGCCTGGCCAACACTGACTGCGGCCTTTGGCAGATCGCTAGCCTCTGCAACCAGACCCGGCGACACGGGATAGTTTTGAACCAGCCCTCGGCCACCGGCAGCCTGCCCCAAAACATCCTTTTTGTCTACAGTCAGACTCAGCGCCGATCTCAGATTTTTATCTTTCAAAAACTGCGACTGGGTATTGAAGAAAACGGCGACATATCTGGGAATATTATATTCGTAAAGATTGGTGTTTTTATCTTTCAGCTCGCTAATGGCCGTGAGCGAAGGATCGCCAATGCCCATCACATTTCTCCGGCTGTAAGCGTCCAAAATGTCTTTTTCATACAGAAAGCTCTCAAGCTTCACTCCGTCAAGATAAGGCTTCTTGCCATAGAAATCTTCATTGCGAGCAAGGGTCAGCGTCTCATGGTCCTGCTCCTTGTCCAGGCTGACAAATTTAAATGGCCCCGTTCCGACCGGCTTGATATTGAAGTCCACCGTTTGAATGTCGCGAACCGGTATTTTCTCAAGTATATGCTTGGGTAAAATCTTCAGAGTCGTGTTTTCCAGAAATGACTGGTCCGGGGCATTTAGGGTAAATTTAACGCCATTTTCAGTTTTCTCCGCCTTTACCCCCTTCCATGTTTCATAAAGCGGGCTTCGCACATCGGTATTTTGGATTAAGCCAATAGTAAAGAGGACGTCATCCGGGCCGAAGCTGGCGCCATCCTGCCACTTAATGCCTTTCTTTAGCTCAAAAGTATAAGTTTTCTGGTCTGCCGACAAGCTCCATTTGCTTGCCATATCATAGGTCAGCGCCCGATCCTTGCCTTCCTTCATAAGTCCGCTAAATATCAGGCTTGCGGCATTCTCATCATCCTGATTTGTCTGGGAATAAATGGGATTAATCCTTAGAAATTTCCCCATCATGCCTTCGCTGTAAACCCCGCCATTCACCGGCTTGTCCTTGGTGTAGTAAGCGGCAATCTGGGAAAACGAAGAGAAAAACATCAGCGTCACAACCACGACAAAGACTATACAGAATATCACCAGATTTCTTAAGTGGATAATCCTATAAAGCTTCCTGGAGGCAAAAATATATAAATCATGGAAATCATCAAGCTCCAGGTTTTTCAGCCTTATGATTTGCTTCTGGATTTTTAAGGAATGCCTTAGAAATAATCTTTTGAGATTCATGTGTTAGAAACTTAGTAAATTAGGTAGCTAGGTTCTTCCTGATTGCCTAATGCCTATTCCCTAATTGCCTACTTGATAACAAGAGCGACCAAGGATGTGCCCATAAAGATGGTTGCCGAAATAATAGTAAGATAGAAAATCATCTTTTCTGCCCCCCTTTTACTTCTGTATGAACTGCCGCCGCCGCCAAAAGCGGTTCCCAGGCCGCCCTCTTGTTTTTGCAAAAGGACAGACACAACCAGTATGATTGCCGAAGTAATAATAACGCCCATCAAAATTTGTCTTAACATGAGTGCAATTTTAACAGAAAATAAAGCAAGGCACAAGAAACAATAACAAGATACAATATACAAAAAATCTTAATTCGCAAATGAGAAACTATTGTATCTCTTTGATAATTGTTTGTTACTTATATTTTCCCCCCTAATGCGACTATCGGCTCGAAAAAATCTCTTAAACAAGGACATTCCTTGCTCTTGGTTTTTGCAAGGTGTGTCCTTGTTTGCCCAAAAAACACTGAGAAACGGCATCCCCAAAGGATTACTTTTTCTTTTTAAGTTCCTTGGCAATACCAAAAACACTTTTCCCCGAAACTCTCATCTTCTTACGGCTATCACTTTTTCTTTTCCGAGGTTTTTTCAGCTTTTCTTCTTCTGTTTCCCATTCTGTTTTCTTCTGCATTCTTACTCCTCAATACTCAATACCGAATACTCAATACTAATATTGGTTTCTCTTCTTCTTCCCAATCCTTTTTCATGATTCCGCTCCAATAACTCATTGTGTCAATCTTATCCACTTAGTCTAATTCGTAAGATTTGTACAATCGGTACATTGGTAGGATTACAGGTTTTCTTTGATCTTCTCAGCTAGCTTTTCTCCAATCACTCCAGCTATATCTTCAGTTGAAGCATTTTTAATATTCTCTACCGAACCAAAAGTTTTGAGAAGCACTTTCTTGGTCTTTAGACCAATGCCATCAATTACGTCTAAATTGGAAACTGCCATTTCCTTCCCCCTTTTGCTTCTGTGATAAGTAATGGCAAATCTGTGCGCTTCATCACGGATTCTCTGAACCAGATACAAACTCTCCGACCCCTCCGCTAATTCAATTTTCTGAAATTTCCCATTCCAGCCTGCCCTGCGAAGCCTTGGCAAAGCGGGGTCATTCTGGCCATCTTTTTCCGTCATTCTGGCTTGTCCAGAATCAATCCTAAAAATCTCTTCTCGCCTTTTCGCCAGAGAAACCAAATTTAAGTTTAGATTGTATCCATCCAGCACCTTCTCCGCGCTCGACAACTGCCCTTTCCCTCCGTCAATAATGATGAGATCCGGAATTTCTGAAAAAGACTCGTCCGCGCCCCTCCCCTTGTCATTCCCGCACTGAATTAAATTCAGCATAAACTCCGGCGGCCTGCCCGCCGGCAGGGAATCCGGTCCTTTTTGAATTTTTAATTTTGAATTTTGAATTTGAGAGAAGTGCTTATGTGAAATCTGCAGTTTTTTGAACCGTCTCCTCAGCACTTCCTGAATCATATCGTAATCACTGATTTTCATTACCGTTTTAATCTCAAAACGACGATAATGGTCCCTGGCCGGTATCCCATCAATGAATACCACCATCGAGCCGACCGCCGCTTTGCCGAAAATATTGGAAATATCATAGCACTCGATTCTTTTGGGAATTGAGGCCAAGTCCAATGCGTCCCGTAACCCGATCAGCGCCTTATCCTGCGTCATTCTGGCTTGTCCAGAATCAAAATCTTCTTCCAGCTTGATAGTCCTGATTTTCTTAAGCCAAGTTAATCTGTTCCGATAAAGCGCTGCCTTCTCATAATTTTCAGCCTTTGCCGCCTTTTTCATTTCTCTGCCAAATTCCTTTTCCAGTTCCTTAGTTTTGCCTTCAAAAAATTTAATCATTTGCCTTATATTCTTGTTATATTCTGTTTTCGTGATGTATTCCTCACAAGGTCCTGAGCAGTTGCCGATCGAATATTGCAGGCAAACTTTGTGAATTCTGTCATTCCCGCCCTCCTTTGTCATTCCCGCGGAGGCGGGAATCCAGCCTTTAGAGGATAAGCTCCGGCGGGAATCCGGTCCTTTAACCTCATTTAAATCGTAGCTGCAATGGCGAAACATAAATATCCTTCTCACATACCGAAGCAGTCCCCGTAGCGCTCCGGCACTCACAAACGGACCGATATACCGCGCTTTATCGTCTACAATTTGGCGCACTAATGAAACCTGCGGATAATCTTCGCTGGTAATCTTGATGTAGATGTAGTTTTTGTCATCTCGCCAGACTATGTTAAACCTCGGTTTGTAGCGTTTTATCAGCTCGGCTTCGAGTATCAGCGCTTCCACCCCGGAATCCGTCTTCATATATTCCAGTTTGGCAATATTTCGGACTAGTTCCTGTGTTTTTGTATCTAAATATTTGGGGTCTTGAAAGTAGTTCCTCACTCTTTCACGCAGACTGATGGCTTTGCCAATGTAAATAATTCTCCCCTTATCATTTCGGTAAATGTAGACACCGGGGGTCTGCGGCAATTTTTTTATCTCTTTTCTTATGCCTTTTGCATCTTTCATAAACGCCATCCACTGAACGATAATTCACAAGATAGAGCGATAGCAATATCTTGTGAAAATGTTTAAACTTCTTCCTCCTCCAAGTTAAATATCCTAATCATTTCTTTCTGTTTTGGCAAATGGTCCGTTACCAGGTGCATAACGTATGGGGAAATCCTCAAATTTTGCGCGATTATCGCGATCTCTTCCTTGCACTCATATGGTATAACCATCATACTTTTCTGTAATTCCTGAAAGCCCAGACCCTTGAGCCTTCTTCTAAAATAGTTTCTCTCCTTCTTGAGCGGTTTTTCGGGAATATCATATGAGACAATTCTCCAAATCCCATCCCATTCATGTTTCTGAATTTCGATTTCTTCACTCTGAATTTTGCCAAGCAGCCTCTGGCCCTTTTCTGAAAGATAAACTTTCTCTCCGCTTAAAATAATCAGATTCTTCTCATAAACGTTCTGAAAACTCCTTTTCAAGCTATACTTTTTCTTCTTGCTCCTAAAGGCAGCTGGCAGATTCGGAGCCATCAAAGAAGCGCCGACCAAAATACCCGCGCCAACAAGCTGCAATATCTCCTTTTCATACTTTCCCAGATAAGTTTTTCTTTTCTTTTTCATAACAAAGATTTACAAGATAGAGCGATAGCAAAATCTTGTGAATTATATTTTAACCGGGCTTTCTGTTAAAAACAAGGGGGTAGATAATGAATGACCGGAAAATAAAGTGAGCTCATTGGAATGCCGGCTATATTGAAAACTAGAGCAAATTATTTATACAATAAGACTTCTGCTTTATCAACCTCAAGCATTACCAATCACCATAACCAACCTTACTAGTATCGATGCCGATCTTATCCTTTGTTCCTTCCTCAATGTTTTCGGGGAGATTATTCAAATCATAAAAATCCGACTCATCTATCTCCCACCTTCTGGACTTGGGCATATCACCATATTGAAAGCCATCCACGCAAAACAACGATATATGATCCTTCACATAGCCTTTATCATGCACATATTCTCCCACCAGATGAAGTTTCGTAGCGTCTATTCCTGTTTCTTCTGCAAGTTCCCTCTTTGCCGCTTCTTCCGCAGTCTCGCCTCTTTTGATGCCGCCGCCGGGAAAGGAAAAATAATCATTATAAGTCGCTTTTACAAGCAAAACCTTGCCATTATGCACCAATAGGCATTGCGCGCCTCGGCTTTCCTTTTTTATAAAAAGGTAAAGCTTCATAAAATTGTAGAGAAATCTGAGTGTGGCATTTTTAAAAATCCTCATTCTACTTCCTGTAACGATTTTCTACCCACCACTCTTTAATAAATGGCAGCGATTGGATGGAAAGAAAGTAGCCGGTAGTTGGTATGAGGGCGCTTGCCAGGTAATTCTTGACGCCAATCAGATAGAAAACTATCGCCGTAATAATGTATGTAAACGACGATATCAAAACTTTCCGAAACAGGCTGGTTTCCCAGGCCTTATCCGCCTCAACCTTCTTGTTCCTCGCCTTTATTTCTTCAATTTCCTTTTCTAAATTGTCCCTCATCTGATTTTTTCTCCCGAAACTAAGTAGAAATGGAGATGTTTTGAGTCTTGAAATGAACCACCGTTAACCCTAATACTATAGCCTTCTGGTTTGAGCTTCTTAACTATTTCTTTCGCTACGCTAAATATCTCACTTATTAGCTCATCACTAGCATCAAGCAAGGTAAGAATATGTTCTTTTGGTACTATCACTATATGAAGCTCGTAATATGGATTCGTGTGGTAAAAAGCAAGAATGTTGTCAGTCTCCTTAACCTTTTTTACTTCGACTTTTCCGCTAAATACATTTTCACAATAAAAATCACTCATTTTGCACCATCCACTTCCGCATTAATTCTTTTGAAAAATTTACCCATAAATTCATATCTCGCTTGCGCTATCCTTCTACCTTCTTTTGTGAACATTCTTTTCGGGGCATCTTTGCCTCTATTCATAAAATACCAATAAGGCGTGTCTTCAGTCGTATATTCGTGATTTACTGTCACATCCACATCCTTGTTATGCACCTTTGCCCCAATACTTCCAGCGAATGAAAATAACCTTCCCAAGCCGATAGCGCCTAGCGAGTCGATAGTATCTGCATCGAAAAGAACCTTTGATTCCAGGCTTTTATGCTCTCGCCTGACACTTAGGCGATGCGCCTCGATACATTTGGAAACCCTATCAATCATCGCTTGATCAAATCCGTTCCTTGCTAGAATTTCTTTAGCTAGCTTCGCCCCATGTTCCGCATGGCAAACTTTGCCTTTTGTTTTGGCTTGCTCTGGCCTTCCAATATCATGCAGGTAAGCAGCCAGTTTCAAAACTTCAAGATCTGCGCCTTCTTTTTCGCCGATGTGCAAAGCTAGTTTATAAACACGCTCAACATGATCCCAGTCATGCGATCCAAACACGCCTTCGAAGTAGCCACGCGCATCTTCTTTAACATTTCTAATTTCCTTTTCGATATTCATTATTTAATCCCATCCACTATTCTTACTTCACAATTTAGGTAATTCTTTTTTTCAATATCACCAAAGAAGAAGTCCCCATAAAAATCTTTGCCTTCTAAAAAAAGAGGAAACCATTGGCCGTCGCTCGGCCACATTAAATGGTATGGCACCGCACTTTTTTTAAACCACCTAGGCCTCATTTCTTCCGTTTCAACCGGATCTCCGATATAGTCAGTCACTTCAAAAATATTTACCTCTATAACCTCCCCGCCCTCGAAATGAAAATAATTCACCCCTCTTTTCCGCCACTCTTTCGCGAGAAGCCCAGACTCTTCCTCGAGCTCTCTGATCATTGCTTCCTCGATAGTTTCCCCCTCCGCAACTTTCCCGCCATATCCGTTCCACCAACCTTCGCCGAATCCTCGCTTTTTCATCGCCAAAAGAATCTTGTCGCCTTTTTCTATTAAAGATAATGTCGTAACTGTTTTCATAATCACCTTTCTGTCATTTCGACCGACACCACGCTAGTGGCGAGCGGAGAAATCCCTTTCTTACAATCTTGCGTTTATAATATCTAAATCAAAATGGTGCATATGATTTTCTGTGTCCGAAACCACTAGCTCTGCTCCAAGTTTCTCTGCCACCTCTTCGCCAAGTTCAAACTTAACATTCGGATCATTTTTCTCATTTATTAGCGTAAATTTATTTGCTAGCTTTCTTAATTTCCCCCAATCAAACGGATCGGCGACAAACTCATGCGCTTGGTAGTTTTTTCTCAAATCTTTTGAATATCCGGCAAGCAAAATGACTCTATCAACCTTTATATTTTTCTTTTCAAGAAGACGGAGCGCCGCGACAGCACCCAAACTGTGCCCGATTAGCACGGTATTTTCATCAAGGTATTCCTTTTCCAAAACCTCCATCCAATCTTTCAACTTTGGATATTCGTCATCAGTAAGTTTCGGCACAGTGACGGTGTGGCCTTTCTTCTCAAGAAGTTCTTTCTCTTCAAAAAACCAGTGCATTTCCGGCTGAGCCCTTCTACCGTGAACTATAATCGCATTTTTCATAATCTCGAATTAATTAAATCTAAATCCATCTTGTCAAAATGAATATTACCCTCCACTAAAATAAACTCTCCTCCCGTTGCATCCGCGATCTCCTTTCCGCGTTCTATTGGCACATACGGATCGTGTTTCTCGTTTATCACATAAACCTCGCTCAGGTTTTTATTTATCGTTTCCCAATCAAAGGGTTTTTGGAAAAAATTACTTGTTTCTTCGATGCCAAGATCAGCGGCAAAGGCGGCGATAAAGAAAGCCTTGCCAACCTTTCTATTCGGGCTCTCCAAATATCTTAAAATGGCAGCGGGACCAAGGCTATGCCCGATAACAATCGTATTTTCATCCGGCTTCAGTCCTCCAATCACTTTCAGCCATTCGTCCAACTTCGGCCATCTGCCACCAGGCATGACCGGCAAGTCAACTTTGTAACCCTTGTCCTCCAAAAGCTTCTTTTCCTCCAGATACCAGTGTTCTTCCGGACTACTCTCCCAAGCGTGTATTATTATCGCCCTTTTCATTAAATCCTCACTATTTCCCTTTGGACTTCGGTCGTTATGTTCAATCTATTATTTTCATCAACATAAAAATCTATCTCGCTTCTGAATCCAAACTTATTTTCTACATATATGCCTGGCTCTATGGTGTAGGCTATATTTTCCTGGACAAGGCTTTTGCTGCCTTCCAAAAAGCGGCCTCTTCTGCCGTGGCAGGTCGTAGTCCCAAGGCTATGGCCAAAACCGTGAGGAATAAAATCCTGCATTCCGGAAGAAAGAACTACTCCGTTCATTGCGCGAGCCAGTTTAGAATTCTTCACCCTGAACTCCCTCTTTAAAACATCTTCAATATACCCCAAACCATTATCCCGAGATGTTATAACCGCCCTGAAGCCTTTTTGGATATCTGCAGGAATATCGCCACCATGCCACGCCATCCAGGTAATATCTGCAAACGGCGCACCTTTTTCATCTACCCTCGCCCAGATGTCCAACATTATCAAAGATTCCGGCTTTAACTTTTTGTCAGCTCCCCTTTTGGGGAAATAATGGACAAAAGATGTATTTTCGCGAAAGGCGACGATGGGAATGTCGGGATCCGTCTTTAGGTTTCTTTTCTTAAACTCATCCAAAATAAAACCCGCAACTTCATGCTCGGAAATTGCCGGATTTTTGCGCATAATCTTGAAAGTTTCATCCTTTATCTCGCAAAGTTGCCTCGCCGCTTCCCGATGCTGCCTTATTTGCTGAGTGGTCCAACTTGCCCTTTTCATTTTTCTATAACATCTTTCAGTTTATTCAAGATCTCTTGGGTAAAGGGGTCTTCTATATCACCTTTGTCTACCCATTCACAATACTCAAGTTCCGTTTTATTACCCAAATCTTTATATGTGTATCTTACGTGATAATTTCCATCTTTTGACATTAATTCAAATACTTTATATCCGTCCAAACCGGCCACAACATATTCATGCCAATCATCATCCTGCCCCCCCTGTTCCTATAAATTGTCCCTGATTGCACTGGCCATTCGTTTGTCTCTTCCGCTTCCACAGAATCAATCCAAACCGACGTATTCTTTGGATTCGTCGTAAATTCAAAAACCTCACCAACTGGTCTATTTATTTGAACTACAATACGATTTGCTTCCATTTCATAATCCCCGACTCGATTATCCTCATCCTCACCATACTGACTCGCTTTTGAAGAACTCCCAACATTCTTAACTACATATTGAGAGAATCATAAAGCTTTGATTCAAAGCGCATGCAATATCTTCTGAACAGCTTCCTTTAAAAATGGCGAGTCCTCAACCGCCGTTGTCCAGACTATATTTACGTCGATATCAAAATAGTCATGTATCATCTTGTGTCGCATACCGACAACTTTCGGCCAATCAACTTCGTTATACCGCTTAGTAAACTCGGGCGTTAGCTTTCCGGCTGCTTCGCCGATAATCTCGAGCTGTTTGACTACGGCAGATTGTTTCTCATAGTCGGCCATAAAATCTTCTTTCGACACGCCGCGGATAAAGTCGGCGATATGCTCGGCTGCTTCAACAATGTGCTCTAACCTTAGCTTATTCCTTTGGCCTTCTTCCATATATAACCTTCATTGTTTTAAAAACTTCGTCTTTTATATATTTATCGATTCCATTGACTGTTACGAGGTCGACTTTTTCTCCAAGAGTTTGTGAAATCTTATCTTCAATTTCCTGATATTTGAATAAGCCCACGCGAGCGCCAGGAGAAAAAGAT
>JAJYQQ010000048.1 GCA_021794535.1 bacterium | reverse complement strand
TTGGGCGTAGCTCGGAAACTGGACAAAGTATTTATAAAATCCCGCGGCTCCGGAAATGATGAGGATAGATGCCATACCCACGTATACCATCTGCTTAACTTTGATTTTGGCAAGCACCCATTCCAAACCGAGCGCCGCCCACAGGAAAACGACCGGAATGACTCCGACCATACGAAGAGCATGCGGAATGCCATCAGATGTCAAAAGCTCCGGAATCGACAAGACGGCGAACCATACCACGAGCAGAAAATACTCTATCTTCTTAAATTTAATTAAACTAATTGCGACCCCAATCCACATCAAAATTCCAACAAAAATATCAAGCATCGGTTCGCCGGCAACGTTTTGGCGAAAGTTTTGGTCTCCGCTAAAGTTGAACATGCCCGCGGTTTTTATAATATTTAGAAAAAGGGCCTTAATGGCGCTTCCCCCATTTGTTTGAGGATTGAAAATGCTTGCGGAAGAGCGGGCGATCAAGTCGGCGGGAACGTATGCGAAGTGGACAAGCAAGGGTATCATAACCACAAGGGTGGCGGCTACAAAATACCCGATTTTGCGCATATTTCTTAGAATAAAATTCCTGTCAGTGAGTAAAATATAAGCAAGGAGCGCGATTAAAACAAGCGGCGTAACCCTAAATGACAGGTATGTATAGAAGCCGAGAGCCAGCGACAGCCCCGCGCCTATATAATCTTTTGTGTTATTATTCCTGTAGAAACGTATAAAGAAATAAAAGAGAAATATCAGGGCGAGCGGCGCCATAATGGCGCGAAAACCATTTCTTGAAAACTGGACATGCCAGGCGCTGACCGCCAACGCCGCTGCGGCAAAAATCCCTACATTTTTATTGAAAAGCTCTTTGCCGAGGAGATAAATTCCCCAAACTGTAAGAATGCCAATGATTGCCGGAGCAACTCTAAGCGAGAGCGGAGTAAAGTTCATGGCCGCCCAGCCGGTAACATGCCCGATCCATACCGGAATTGCCTGGAGATAGAAAAAAAGCGCTTCCCTCGGACCATTGGTATCATAAACAGCGGCAAATTTATGGGCGTCGAACATGCTGATTATATCAAGGCCGTTTGCCGCCTCGTCCGGATGCAACCCCTGAGGCAGAGAGCCCAACTTGTAAAACCTGAGGGATGCCGCCACGGCCAGGATGAGCATCATTGGCCAGCCGGATATAACAAAATTTTTTAATTTCTGGAGGGTTGACCCTGCCAATAACGGCTTCTTATATTCTTTTGCCAAAACTGTATCATTTTTCTTTTGGGCCAACCCTTGGCTATACGCTTTTGCCGAGTTCTTATTTTGAATTTTTAATTTTGAATTTTTAATTGGTTTTATATCTTGCATGTCCCTCCTTTATTTTTCACAATTGCCGCGTAAAACTTTATATCAGTGCCTGAATTTAACGTAAGCTCTGTTCCGCCTTCTTTTTTTATAAAATTTTGCACCTTGGGAGTAGACTTCTCGTATAAAATGACTGTTTTCCGGGACGTGCAGCTAAGGTTCTTTAGGCCATCTTCGTTTACAAAAGATACTTGATCCCGGAAAAAGCTCTTTGCCACGTCGTTCCCCTGCAACACAAAATATTTCTTATCGAGAGGCCTGGATTGCGCGTATGCATACATCTCTATATACTTGTTTGAATTTTTGACAAATTGCTTCTTCAGTAGCGTGTAAGTTTCAGGGCGCAAAAAGAGGCCTAAAAAGACCAAGACTAAAATAGCCAAGCCAAGCTTAAAAGATTTTTGCCTGTTTTATCTGTTTTCGTTGTACCTGCCACGGAAATTATTCCACTTAATTTTAAAGATCTCGTTGAAGGTCTTAAATCCATCTCCTATAGTAACTGTCGAGTCTTCCGCGTCATTATGCCACTCAACCGGAACTTCTATAATTTTATATTTGTATTTTTTGGCTATAACTAATATTTCCGTGTCGAAGCCGAAACCGGGAAGCTCCTGAAGAGCGAAAAGCGTCTCGGCCGCATCCTTTGTATATGCCTTAAATCCGCACCTTGTGTCCGCAAAGCCTTGTCCCAAAAGGACTACAAACACCAGATTGCCTCCCCGGGATATCAGTTGCCTTATCCGGCCTTGTTTCTCGATCATTGTATTGCTCTTTGAATGGCCATAAATAAGGACCTCGAAAACCTCTTTTATCGCCTTGCCAAGAGCCCGAAGAGTGCTGTTGGTTGCGGGTAGGGGCTTGCTCGTATATCTGGAGCCCATAACAACATCATATCCCTTATCAAAATATGGCAGAAGTTTATCAATCTCTTTTATCGGCGTCGATGAGTCAGCATCCATAAACATTCTTATTTCACCGCTGGCTTTTGACATTCCCGCCTTTACCGCAGCGCCTTTTCCCGTAAAGTGGTGCCCTCTTTGCAGTATTGACTCATGAAAAACATGTAAATTTTTTATTTTGCCCCGAAAACTTTCAGCCACTTCTGCGCTGTTGTCGCTACTGTTTCCGTCGCAAAAAAGAACTTCCATCTCAAACTTGGCCTTCTTCGAGTATTCCACTATGTCTTCCAATGTTTTTTTCGCCACTACTGCCTGGTTTTTGCACGGGATTACAATTGATAAATAAATATCATCTGCCATTTCCTTTACTCTCCTTTTAACAGAACTACATCCTGCCCGTCTATTTCCTTAAATTTAATGTTGCTCAGTTTAGATTTTACAGCAAAAACATTCTGGGGGGAAGTCAAAATGACAAAATTTTGGCTGGTCTTAATATCAGAAAGGTTATTTGTGAATGAAATGTTGTTGTTTGCGCCGTTTTTTATAATTGCGTAGGCGTCGGCACTTGAAAGGTCCGGCTTATATATAAAGATACTCTCGTTTTTCAGGTCAACCGATGCGACCGGCGCGTTGTATGCCAGCCTTCTCTCCGGATATTTGTCCCAGGCCAGAAAAACCTTTCTGTAGTTTAGCGATAGCGATAATGCGAAGAAAAATCCAATGCCCAGAGCCATGCCGAGCCTGGCAAATTTGTTGAAGGGAAAGGTTTTAAACCACTTTCTAAGGACATGGCTTTGGATGACGGCGGAAAATATGAAGATTAGCGGGGCAAGATAGGTAAAACCGGAAAGAACGGGACCTTTTTCTATTATTCCTGCGAGAAACAAAACCAAAAACCAGCTAAGCAGAAAATAGAATTTTCTCCGCTTGAACTTCAGCGCCGCATATGTAAGGCCAAGCAGAAATGTCACTTCTACATAAGGATCAAACAGTTTGCTGCTGCCGATGTTGTACATTAGCTGCGCGGGCGTTGCATATACCACGGAAAGAACAAGACTTCTCGCGTTATCCGCCACTTGGACCGGACCCAAACTGAAGTGCCCCAAAAAAGTATAGGGATTTGCAAAAATCCAGATCAGAAAAGGCGCCGAAACTAGAGCGGCGCTTATTGCCATAACGGTTTTTCCCTTAAAGAAACCGGTCAGAAATTTTTCATTTTTCAGGTAAAAATAGATGGCCGAAATACCAAGAACTATTGCAAGAGTAAAGGCTATCTCGGTTGCATAAAGCAGGAACCCGAACAGCGCTCCGGCAAGCATAAAATAAAGCAACTTTTTCCGCCTATAGGCAAGCGTTAGTAAATATAAGGCCGGAAAAACAATGGCCATATACAGAATCTCATGGCTGATTGCTCTCGAGATTAGAATGTCGAAGCTAGATATAGACAAAAGAAATGTCGAAATATAAGCGGACCTTTTGGAGAACCACTCCCCGACAAAGAGGAAAAAGAAATACAGCCCGACTATTGACAGCATAACCGAGAAAAATCTCATATTAATTACCGAGAAGCCGACGGCTCTTCCCCAGAGGTATTGAAGCGCGTAGTATAGCCCGGTGCTTAAGTCCGCCCTAAAGAAGCTTTGAGGGCTTGAAACCGACAAAATTCGATCAATATTTTTAAGCTCTGCGCCGCTAACGCCCAAAGATCCGATAGCATATAATCGCTCGAGGAAAGCAAAAACAAGGATCAGCCATATATATGATCTTGTCCTTAGCTTATTTGCTTCTTTATTTGCGAAATCCCACAGCCCGAGAAAGATTGTCTTTATTTTCTCAAGCTTCTGTTTTTTTTCCATTTACTTTTTGTGGCTTTACGAAAACGACAAGTTTATAGCCCAGGAAGTTCCAAGCCATTGTAATAATAAATGCTATAGCCGCAGCAATATTCCCCATTAACTTAGGATTTAGATTAGTTGAGTTTCTTGAAAAATGTTGTATAAGACTTGCTGATACGACGGTTATTAAACCACCTATTAAACTGACGGTTACAAATTTAGCAAATTCTTTTTCCTGACTACTCCCCTTTGCTTTAGATTTAAATACCCAGTGTTTATTCCAGAGATATGAGTTGATAACCGCTGCTGTGAAGGCAACTGCTATGAATATAGAATAATAAATCCCTGTAGATAAATTTGTTACCCACATCAGAAGATTTAGGACTCCAAAATTAACGAATGTATTAAGTCCTCCGGTTTCTGCAAATTTTATTAACTGATAGAGTGAGAGCACTGTTTTACCGATAAGCCTAGCGACAAATATACCTGCAGGACAAGCAATAAATATTACCGCCATTATTATGAGTGTTATCATTGAAGATGGGATACTTAAATTAAATCGAGCTATGACACTCTCTGATATTCCTAAATTATTTATCGTTACCAGAGATAGCACTGCAGCAAGCGCTCCTAGGATTAGAGAAGCCTTATAATCTTTTTTTGAATCACCCATTTGTTTTTCCTTTACCTCATTTGTCAGAGGACTTAATTTAATTTTATATATAAATGATACCAAATCCGTCGAGCATAAACAATAAAAAAATAAATCAAAACAAGTTGTGGGCTGCCGGTAAATTCCGGCGGGCTGCGATCTGCTTAGTCCTGTTGCGCCTGCGCTAAAGACCGAGGGCATTCTTGGCTGTCTCGATCTGAATATCGAGCCTTTCGATCTTGCCCTCGAGACTGATTCTCGTTTCATATTCCTTGTGCGCATTACTTAGTTGTTGAGGAACAATTATGCGAAGGTAGCATAGGAAATACCAAAAAACTCAATCAAACCTTGTGCTTTTTGTCGATGCTTTTAAAGACAGTTTGTTCCTGTTTGAAAAATAGCTCAATATTGCCTATGGGCCCGTTCCTGTGCTTTCTGATTAATATCTCGGCAATGCCCTTCTTTTCTGTTTCCGGATTGTAGAGCTCGTCGCGGTAGATAAACATCACGACATCTGCGTCTTGCTCGATTGACCCCGACTCACGCAGATCCGACAGTATCGGACGCCTGTCCGGCCTGGACTCAACGGCACGAGATAGCTGGGACAAAGCGATAATAGGAACAGATAGCTCTCTGGCCAAGCCCTTAAGAGACCGAGAAATTTCCGATATTTCCTGGACTCTGTTTTCTGAGTTTCTGCCCTGCATAAGCTGCAAATAATCGACAACAATAAGCCCCAAACCTTTCTCTGACTGTAAGCGCCTGGCTTTCGTCCTCATTTCCAGAACATTGATAAGCGGCGAATCGTCTATGAAAAGCGGCGCTTCTGATAGCTTTGCCATCGCCCGGCCAATCTTTGGAAAGTCGTTGTCGTCGAGATTTCCCGTCCTAAGCTTCCAGCTGTCTACATTGGCTTCGGAAGAAAGAAGCCTGTCAACCAGCTGTTCCTTCGACATTTCGAGCGAGAAAACCGCGACCGATATGCCATTCTCGGTGGCAATGTTCTCGGCAATGTTTAGGGCCAGGGAAGTCTTCCCGACCGACGGGCGAGCCGCCAAAATAATCAAGTCGCTTGGCTGAAGGCCGGCAAGAATATTGTCAAGCTCGCCAAATCCGGTGGGTATGCCGCGAAGCTTGTCCTTGTCTTTATGCAATTCGTCGATTCTCTCAAACGACTCTTCCAAAATATTTTTGATCGGAATAAACTTTCCTTTCAGATGCTTTTCGGAAACCTGAAATATCTTCTGCTCCGCCTCGTCCAAAACTCTGGAGGTATCCTCGCTTTCTTCATATGCCAGCCGGCTTATGTCATTTGACGACTCTATCAAACGCCTCAGGACGGCCTTGTTGGCAATAATCTTCGCATAATGCACAACGTTCGAGGCTGAAGGAACGGAGTTCACGAGGACTGAGAGGTAGGCCGCGCCACCGATTTGTTCCAACATCTTATTGTCGCTAAGCCTACTGGAAAGGGTAATAATGTCGATGGGCTGATGTTTCTCGAAAAGGCCGAGCATATTGGCGTAAATAATCCTGTGGGCATCCGAGTAAAAATCTTCTTCACTTAGAGTGTCGGCGATTTTTATGATTGTGTCCTTTTCAAGCATGATGGACCCGAGAACCGATATTTCAGCTTCTTCGTTATGCGGAGGAATCCTCCCTTCTATATTTTTTGACATATTGAATCTCCTTTCACCCTCCGTGATAGGCTAGTGGGTTAATAGGTGCATGGGTTTGTGGGCATTTTTCTTCTGAACTTGATCAAACTTGTGAGCTTTTTCCCCAAAACTTCATACTCATCAAGAAAGATATTGGCTTCTTGGCCAAGCTTAGTATAGATATCAGCAACAACCAACAACTGTGTGCAAATTTCAGAAATAGAGCCCCTGGATATTGTAAAAAAATGATTTTTATTATTATTAGAATATCTAGATTCACCTTCAGCAATATTTGATTCAACAGAAACCGCCGCCCTTCTCAGTTGAGAAGTTAAACCAAATTTTTCCTCTTCAGGAAGCTTCTGTGTAAATTTATATATTTTTACGGTCTGCTTATGTGCTATTTCCCAAACTTCCAGTTTTCTAAAATCTCCCATTGTATCTCCTATTCCAATTAACCTACCAACCTACACACCCACTCACCCAACTAACCCACCACTTCTCCACCCAAAACATTCAAAATATCTTCTTCTGATGTTTTGGGTTTGTCTTCCGGCCCTGGTTCCGGCTCTTTTTTCTTCCCTCCGGACCTTGCCTCAAGCAGGCAGACGATTTTATAGTCCCTGCCGCAAACCTTCTTTACCGCTTTTTCGACAATTTCCCTATTTTTCCTGTCTTCTATCCTTTCCTTGTGAAATTTATAAGGGAAAATGAGTTCTATTTCCTCTTTCTTAAAAACGGGCTCGGATTCCCTGACAAATGCATTTATGGAGTTGTTCTTGAGCTTTATTTCATATAGAACCTGGCTCCACTTGCCGGAAATGTTTTGATTTTCCGGCTTTGATTGGCGTTCGGGCATTGCTGCTTTTTCTGCAGGCTTTGCGCTTTCTCTTTCTCCGGTTTTTGGGCTTTCTTTGGCGCCATGCTTCTTCTCTGTAGGAACGGAAGATTGTTCGCCATAACCGCTTATCTTGATAATCGCAACCTCGAGGGCAAGCTGCGGGTATAGGGAAAATTTAAAATTCCTATTGCAATCGGCAAGCGTGTCGACGGCATAAATAAACTTCGCCAGATCGCCGCCATTTAAATTAGCTTTAATTTCTCCGCGGAAATGCTCCATCAATGTTTTTGTCAGTTGTCCGATATCCGTACCCGCCGATATCATTTTCTCCAGACTTTCCAGGGCTTCTTCCTTGGCGCCCGACTCGATACTCTCTGCCATTTCTCGAACCTTTGACATATCGGCAAAGCCCAGGATATCCGAGGCATCTTTCCCGCTAATTTCCCCATCCTTAACGTTCATCGATATCTGGTCGAATATCGATATCGCGTCCCGCAAACCGCCTTCGCTGACGCCGGCGATTAGCGACATCGCTTCTTTGCTAATCTTGATTTTCTCGCTTTTTGCAATCTCAGAAATCCTTCTTTCAAGCTCTGCCTTCCTGATTCTCTGAAAGTCAAACCTCTGGCATCTGGAGATAACGGTCGCTGGGATTTTATGAATCTCAGTAGTTGCCATTATAAAAATAGCGTGCGCCGGCGGTTCTTCCAGGGTTTTTAAGAGCGCGTTGAAGGCTTCCCGGGTAAGCATATGAACTTCATCAATAATAAATACCTTGTAAGATAGCTTGCTCGGAGTAAACTTAACTTTCTCGCGAAGATCCCTTATCTCATCAATCCCCCTGTTTGACGCCGCGTCAATCTCGATAACGTCCAGGGCTGTTTGATTGTTTATGGAAATGCAGGGCTCGCATTTGTTGCATGGATTCCCGTCCCACTTGTCCTTCCCGCCACCTTGTTTGCCATTTCCGCCATCTTTCTTGTCATTCCCGCGGAGGCGGGAGTCTGCTTCTTTGCAGTTTACGGCTTTCGCCATAATTCTGGCGATGGTTGTCTTTCCTATCCCTCGCGGGCCGCAGAATATATAAGCATGGGAAAAATTACCGGACTTGGTGGCATTTTGCAGTGTTTTTACAATATGCTCTTGTCCTTCTATTTCACTAAAATCCTGTGGCCTATATTTTCTGTACAATGCAATTTTTGCCATTTAAAATCCTCTGTCTTGCCATTCTGGCATGCCTGCCAACGAGGCAAGCTTGCCAGAATCCATCTTCACTTAATCAATAAACAAAGTATAAACCCAAATTCAAGCAAATTTAAGCTCTATATCTGTGGTCTAACTGTTTATAAGCCTACTTCCTTGTGGAAAGCACTTGCTTGCAGGCCTTCATATTGCTGGCAAACTCAGGGTTTATTTCAATTTTTTTATTTTTGAGATATTCGTAAGTCATCTCATAAACCATTCTGGTGGCTTTTCCCAGAGATTCTTTTGCCTGCTCCAACACCTGGCCGGATTTTGGCAGGCCCTTTGTTGAGCCCACAAAATCAGCGATGAAAATTATTTCCTGCAGTTTTGTCATTTTCGGCGCTCCGAGCGTATGTGACTGAATGGCATCCAGGATATCCCGGTCATCTATGCCCAGTTTCCGCCTCAAAAATTCCGAAGCAACAATGCCATGCGCCAGCATCGGTTCTTCCAAAATATCCTCATTCACCGAAATATTGTTTTCTTTTATGTAGTTTAAAAGCTTTTGGTTGCCCCAATCTCTGCATAGGTCATGGCACAGTCCGGCAATACGCGCCTTTTCCGGATCCACGCCGTGCAGAGTTGCCAGCTCACCGGCTATTTTAGCAACGCTTCTTGAGTGCTCCGCTCTGTCCGCGCTTAATTTTTCCTTCAGATACGCCTCTGTAAATGAAAGTTCTATCGGATACATTTTTTCCTTATGGCCTGTTTAAAGTTTCACTGCCAGGTTCTTATATTTCTAACTCTTGAATGTCAGCTGATTTTTCGCTGGGTGTTTTTTCTCCCAGCGAGTTTGTATCTTTCTCTTCCTTAACAACTTTATCGTCGCCTGATATAAAACTGCCCGATTGCTTTATCTTTGGCACTTCGTCTACTGTGTCCGGCTTTTCTCTACTCTCTGCCTCTGTCGCCCGTCCTGCTTTCTCGTCTTCATTTCCGTTTTCTTTTTCTATTCTTGGAATGACTTTTTGGCTGCCGGCATCATTCTCTTCCTTATCCGCTTTCTCCTTATGGTCTTTGCTGAATTCTTCTTTTACTTCTTTAAGAATTTCGATATTTTCTTCCGGCAGTTTTACGTGCGGCTCTTCATCTTTTTCTTCTTTCTTCGGTTCCGCATCTTGCCCATGGTTGTGAATAATGCTTTCAACTGCCGCCCAGTTGCTATCCGTCTCGGCGGGGATGACTATCGAGACTTGACTCCCGGGTTTTCCTTTATAATAAGTAACCGATGCAAACAGAACCTTATACGTTTTGCCTTCGGCAAGCACTGAGTAATTTCCGTTTTCATAAGCCAAAGTGCCAATCAGATTTTTCCTCTCAACCGGACTAATTTGTTTGTATATCAGTCCGCCGTCCTCGGCGATTGTCAGCTTCAAGACGTCTCCTTCGATGAGCTTTGACTTTGAGGCGTAGTTGGCCGGCACAGGATATTTCTTCCCGTCCGGGGCCACCATCTGCTCTCCATCAAAGACACCCTCTATGACTTTCCCGCCATCTAAAATAGACAGGTCCTTGGCCGATTCTCTGTAATCAACTTTACCTGTCTTCTTCGTTCCTGTTAATTCGGCAAGCATATTTCTTGCTGATTGCAGGTTACCTTCGGCTCCGTCCAATAATTTTTGTATTTGTTTTAATTTTTTATTATCATCCATTTTTGCTTTCCTTTTATTTTTGTCCCGTCCAGACAACGCGCAGGCGGGAATTTTTTGTTTTAACTCTTTAATACTACCGTTTCGATGGCTTTCTTGTCAATCGCAAAACATAAACCACACTCACTTTCAAAATATAGTTTGTTAGTCATTCCGGCCTGCCTGTCCGTTCTCTGCCAGAGGCGTACAAACTCCACTCAACAAAGGATGGTCCGGGATCTTTTTAATAATGGATGCCGGATCAGTTGATTACCCCTCAAGTTCATTTATAAAGCCTTTCTTGAATGCCTTAAATCTATCTTTTTTTATCGAGCTTCGAATATCTTCCATAAACCGCATCATAAACCTTAGGTTATGGATTGTCGTGAGACGGATGCCGAGGACTTCGCCTTCACGGATAAGGTGAGCAATATACGACCTGGTAAAGTTTCGGCACGCATAACAATCGCATTCTCTTTCGATTGGGCTAAGGTCTGTGGCAAACTGAGAATTGTTCAGGTTCAGTTTACCGCCATATGTCCAAACGGCGCCATTTCTGGCAAGGCGAGTCGGCAAAACACAATCAAACATATCTACGCCCCGCTCGACGGCATTTAATATATCTTGCGGGAAACCAACTCCCATTAAGTATCTTGGTCTGCTTTTCGGCAAATGCTCCTCAACAATTTCCAGCATTTCATTTCTAACCTTTTCCGGCTCGCCGACGGCCAAACCGCCGATTGCAACCCCGTCAAAATTAAGATTTGAAATAAACTTGGCGGACTCTATCCGTAAATCTTTGTATGTCGCTCCTTGAACAATGCCAAAGAGCGCCTGATCGTATCCATAAACCGGTTTAGTTTTTTTGTAGGCATCGACACATTCCACCGCCCACCTGTGCGTCCTTTCCATAGCATTGCGGGCGTAATCATGGCTAGCGTCGGCCGGCGCGCACTCATCGAAAGCCATCATTATGTCGGCTCCAATTTCTTTTTGCATTCTGATGACGGATTCTGGAGTAAAAAAATGCTTGGAGCCGTCCAGGTGAGAACGAAACTCAACCCCGTCCTCTTTTATTTTTACTAATGGTTTATCGTTCCCGTTCCCTTTTGTCATTCCGACCCGCCTCGCCGGCAGGCAGGCCAACTTCGCGGAGCGACGAGCGGAGGAATCCCTTTCTTCCTTATTTTTTGCACCAAATCCCAAAGAAAACACCTGAAATCCGCCGGAGTCGGTTAAAATCGGCCCCTGCCAATTCATAAATTTATGGAGCCCGCCATGTTTCTGGATTATCTCTGTTCCGGGTCGAAGATACAGGTGGTATGTATTCCCTAATATTATCTTTGCGGCAATGTCGACCACTTCATCAGGTGAGGCAGTTTTCACGGAAGCCCTTGTGCCGACCGGCATAAAAACCGGCGTTTCTATCTCTCCATGAGCGGTGGTAATTTTCCCCAACCTTGCCTTCCCATCTTTTTTTATTAATTCAAATTTAAACTTCTCCATGATGAAATTAAGTTCTTTACTTTACTAAACTACATTAGTTAAGCGCTATCTAACTCTTACTCCCTTATATCTTAGTTTTATCGATCGCTTAGGGGTTGGCTTCTTTCGAGTTGTTTTGAGCCCCGAGCTTTTTTGAAGGCCATATCCGCATTTTGTAGTAATCCTACTAATAGTTACTGAGCTCATACCTGTTTCTTGTATAATTTCAGTGAAGGTTTTACCCTCATCTACCATTCTTAAGACCTTATATCTTCTGCCGATGTCATTTATCTCTCTTGGTGTCAGGACCCTGTCAAAGATATTTTCTATCTCCCTTGCGTTTTTGCACGACAGAAGAAGCTCAGTAACTTCTCGTATTTCCTTTGTATGCCAAACTAATCTTTTGCTCATAGAACTATCTCCAAAAAATTAATAATCTTTCAACTTCCCTTACTTTACTAAACTACATTAGTTTTTGCAATCATTTTAATCCTCTTTAAATAATGCGCTGCTGCTTTACTAAACTACATTAGTTTCTTGTTGGTTTTAATTAAATAAAGAGGGAGCTCCGGTCGGAGTTCCCTCTTTGATGAACATAGCCACCTTCCCGGGATTTCAGGGGGAATCCTCGGGATTTAATTTAGGCTTTAAGCAGATTATTTGAGTTCTACTGTCGCGCCGGCGGCCTCTAGCTTTTCCTTGGCATATTTCTCCTGCAGTTTACTTATCACATTAGCGCAACAATATTTTTCAGCCTCCTTGGTTTGCCCCCCCTCACAAGCTTTTTAATCTTTGATGAGGAAATATTTTTTAATCTTTCGGGCACTGAAATAAGGCATAGCTTATCTTCCATATTTCCTACATCGTAGAACTTGGCAAGCCTTTTTATATAATCAAAATCAGAGTCATCTCTAAAACCCCGAATAACCCGCTTGGCATAAAAAAAGAATTTTCTTATTTCTGCGTAGCCTTTGGCTAGATATATCTCTTCATCGCCCAGATAACCCATGGCCATCCGTCTCCTTTCCTCAAGAGAGAAAGTGCTGTTGTTTTTGAGCTCATTTTGACATATCACCAAATAAACTTTCTCGCCTAATTCTTTCTCTGCCAATTTCTTTGTGTTTAAGTGAGAGAAATGCATAGGATCTACGCTGGCAACATAAATGTTTTTTGGATACTTCATATTTTAAATTTAATTTTGGCTACCAATATAATATAATCTAAGTTAGTGAAAAATATAACTAAAAATATCCCCAACTTTATTACTTTAGCCAGAATCCCGCTGCTTCTGGCCGGTTTATCATTAATTAACACCTACAATTTACTATCCTTGATACTTTTATCGCTATGGTTTTTGACAGATCTCTTCGATGGGTGGTTAGCAAGAAAACTTCAAGCAGAATCAGAGTTTGGAAGAGTTGCCGATCATGTTATAGATGGCTTTACCCTGATGCTTGCCTATCTTTATTTTATTTTCCTAGCGCCAATGGAGTTTTTTATCAAGATTATGATTGTAATGATAATATTTAGAATTATTATCATAGCGGTTATAAACTACCAGCAAAATACAAAAGTAGAAAAATTGGGTCCCAGTAACCTAGGGAAGCTTGGGAGTGCGCTTCAAATGATTGCTGTTATCTACTACTTTGCTTTCCCTGAGCTATTCTTAGTCGTGTTTGTTCCAGCCTTTTCTTTGTCAATGATTTCCGCAGTAAACTACTTTCGAGACTATGTAAAACAAAAAAGGAGTCTCTCGACTCCCCTTTTGTAAATTCTATTTGAATTATTTTAGTTCAACGGTTGCGCCGGCGGCCTCTAGCTTTTCCTTAGCTGCGTTTGCGTCTTCCGGTTTCAGGTTTTCGGCAACTGTCTTTGGAGCTGCATCAACTAGATCCTTGGCTTCTTTAAGGCCTAGGGTTTGATTAATCTCTCGAACCGCCTTAATGGCACCGATTTTGTTAGCGCCCGCTGCTGTCAAAACAACCGTGTAGGCTGATTTTTCTTCTGCTTCTTCTGCTACTGCTGCGCCGGCTGCCGGACCTGCAACTGCTACTGGAGCTGCTGCTGATACGCCAAACTTTTCTTCCAAAACTTTTACAAGTTCTGCCATTTCAAGAACGCTCATCTCTTCGATAGTTTTGACAAGATCCTTAAACTTTTTTGGCACTTCTACATCCTCCTTTGGCTCTTCCTTTTTCTCTTCTTTTGGTGCCTCGGCTGGCTTTTCTTCTGCCTTTGGCTCTTCTTTCGGAGCCTCTTCTACTTTTTCTTCCACAACTTCTTCTGTAGTTTCTTCTTTCACTTCTTCTTCAGAAGTTGCATCATCATTTTTTACTTCTTCGTCTGCCATAACATTTTCCTTTCTTAATTATGCTTTAATTTATTAATTGTATATCAATTGGTCCTAAGGGATTCCTCGACTCGTTGCTCCGCGAAGTCGCTCGGAATGACAATGGCGGGGTATCCTGATTCCTAATTAACCGGTTGTTAATTAACTGTTCTTCGCCTCTTTAATCGCATTCATTACGCCGACAACATTTCTAAGACTTGCGTGCATAACGCCGACAAAGTTTGAGATCGGTGCGTTGATCGAGCCAATCATCTTTGCAAGCAGCTCTTCTCTTGACGGCATTTGCGCTAGGCTCTTCACGGCTTGAGAATCGATGTTTTTGCCTTCGAGTATTCCACCAACGATTTCCAAAGCTTCATGGCTCTTCGCAAAGTTGAAAACCACTTTTGCGGGTGCAACCTCGTCGTCGTATCCGAAAGCTACCGCGACAGGGTGTCCTGCCAGCTCCTCGGAGCCAATGTCCAGCTTCGCCTGCTTTATTGCCAAACCAAATAGCGTATTTTTTATAACCTTAAACTCGATTCCCTGGTCTCGAAGCTTATCTCTTACTTCATTAATTTCTTCAACAGTAAGTCCCCTGTAATCGGTAAATACAGCCGCTTTTGATTTCCCGAGCTTTTCTGCCAAACCTTCAACTAGCTCTTCTTTTTTCTTTCTGCTTATTGCCATGATAGTTTCCTTTTTATTTTGTTATTCCGGACTTGCCCGCCCGCCTTTGGAGGGATCCGGAATCTATGTATTATTTCTGGATCCTAAAGTCAAGCTTCAGGATGACAAGCAAGCTTGCCAATTAAAAAATCTTTGGACTCGCCAAAGACTAAAATAAATTTCAGTTTTTTTACCTCGGTAGCAGATTAAGTCCTTCGGCTTTGCTCAGGACAGCTACTGTCTTTGGCTGGATATAAGTTTAGCAAATTTACGTGGAGTCGTCAATAATTATTTTGCCATTGCGGTTTCTTTGATGCCTGGCATTGGGAACCTATCGCAAAGTTCACTTATTGCTTTCTTTGCTTTTGTATAGTTATCTTTATTTCTTATGTCACCCAAAATCAAAGCTATCTGCTCGGCAATGATTTTTACTTCAGTTTCCTTCATTCCTCTTGTGGTAACCGCAGCAACCCCAACACGAATACCGCTTGGATCCATGGGAGATCTGGGGTCATCCGGAATAACATTTTTATTGATTGTTATGCCAATCTTATCAAGTGCTTCTTCTGCTTCCTTGCCGGAAACTCCTTTGGAATCAAAAACATCCACCAAAACCATGTGGTTGTCAGTACCGCCAAACATTAGCTTAAAACCAGATTCCCTAAGTTCATTTTCTAAGACCTTTGCGTTCTTAATGACTTGTTTTGCATAATCCTGAAATTCAGGCCTTAATGCCTCGCCAAACGCGACTGCTTTTGCGGCGACATTATTCATATGCGGACCACCCTGGAAACCGGGAAAGGTAGCTTTGTCTATGGCTTTTGCATATTTATTTTTGCACATAACCATTCCACCTCTTGGCCCGCGAAGAGTTTTATGTGTTGTTGTTGTTACTATATCAAAGTATGGGACCGGGTTCGGTATAGCCTTGCCAGCAATGAGGCCGGCAATGTGAGCAATATCAATCATTGTAATTGCTCCGACTTTTTCTGCAATTTCGGCAAATTTTTTATAGTCAAGCTGTCTGGTGTAGGCGGAAAATCCGGCAAGGATCATCTTGGGCTTTTCTTTTTTAGCCATCTCCTCAAGCTGTTTGTAATCAATTTCCCCCGATTTATCTGTTTTATACCTAACGAAGTCATAGATTTGCGCAGAGAGAGTAACGGGGTGTCCATGAGTCAAATGCCCACCGTGAGACAGATCCATCCCCAGAACTTTATCTCCTGGTTGAAGCACCGCGCTATAAGCAATCATATTTGCAGGAGCGCCAGAGTGAGGCTGCACATTTACATGCTCTGCTCCAAATATTTTTTTCGCCCTTTCGATTGCAAGCGTTTCCACGACGTCAGTAAACTCCTGCCCGCCATAATATCTCTTGCCAGGGTAGCCCTCAGAGTATTTATTTGTAAAAACCGTGCCCAAAGCCTCGAGAACCGCTTCTGAGACATAGTTTTCCGAAGCAATCATTTCCAGACCATTTTGCTGCCTTTGCTCTTCATTTTCCACGGCTTCAAATACCTGCGGATCACTAACTTTTAGCATCACTGCTTCTCTCCAACTCTAAAAATTTATAATTAATACCATTAAACACATTTTGTTGAGCGAATACAACACTATTAAATTGTGAGTAATCGGGGAAAAAAGTGTCTGCATCCAAATCGGAGTCAATCTCGGTTAAATATATTTTATCCGCTTTCGAGATTGCCTGTTCATATATCTGCCCGCCGCCAATTATAAAGATTTCATTGTTATCAATGCTTGCGGCTTTTGCAAGTGCCTGCTCTAATGAATTTACAACTATGCAATCTTCCGTCTCAAAATTTTTGTCTCTAGTAATAACAATATTATCTCTTTCTGGTAACGCCTTCCCTATAGATTCAAAAGTTTTGCGACCCATAATTATTGGGTGTCCGGTGGTTAGCTTCTTGAATCTTCTTAAGTCATCAGGAATCTGCCAAAGCAGTTTGTTGTCATTGCCAATTCCTCTGTTTTTTGAAATCGCAACAATGATACTAACTTTTGGGGTCTTCATGATTTGCGCATTTAGTCTGATTTGAGGGTTTCTTGTCCTTTTGGACAAACTTCTTCCATGAATCCGTAACAATCCCTCCCACCAAGGCCATTTCTGCTTTAATCGGCGGGTGAGGATCGTAACCTTCAACTTCCACATATCCCGGCTTGAAATCGTCAAGCTCTTTAAATTTACTGTTGAATTTGAGCATTGGGAATGGTCTCGGCTGTCTGGTTAATTGCTCTTTTACTTGATCAATGTGGTTTTCATAAATATGGATATCACCGAATGTATGAACAAATTCTCCAGGCTTGTTACCTGTTACCTCGGCTAAAATCATGGTTAAGAGGGCATAGCTGGCAATGTTAAAGGGCACGCCTAGAAAAAGATCTGCCGATCTCTGATAAAGCTGTAGAGACAACTTTCCATCTTTTACGTTGCATTGATACATGTTATGGCAGATGGGAAATCTGCAAGCTTCTTCAGGTTTTGCCATTTCGTATAAATATTCCGGGTTCCACGAGTTTACAAGAGCATTATGCGCATCAGGATCCTTTCTGAGCGTGTCCACTACCCACTGAAGCTGATCGACACCTCTTCCGTCCTTGGCTGGCCATCTCCTCCAGAACTCCCCGTAAATATGCTTTAATTCTCCGTGCTCCTTAGCAAACTTCTCGTCAGTTTCTACCTTTTCAACAAACTCTTCCTTGGTAAGTTCTTTGACCTTACCCTTTTCCATTTTCTCTCGGTATATTCTATAAGGATAGTCGTCCCAAATGTGGACTTTATTATCTATTAAATACTTAATGTTTGATTGGCCCGTCAAAAACCAGCAAAGCTCCTGCAAAACGCCATTCCAGTAAACCTTTTTGGTAGTAAGGAGGGGGAATCCTTCACTTAAATCGAAGCGTATTTGCCTACCAAAAACACTGTAAGTAACATCTCCTGTTCCTTTGTCTTCCTGACGAAGTCCGTTCTTTAAAATATCCTTCATTAGGTTTAAATATTGATACTCAGGATTTTCAGATC
>JAJYQQ010000055.1 GCA_021794535.1 bacterium | reverse complement strand
TAAATCCCTGTTTTTTTAGAAATTTTGAACGTTTTAAATTGCCGGTGCGTTTTTTTCTAATCATTTTTACATTGTTATACAGCCATATTATACACCTCAATTGATCTCTGAGTCCAAGAAAAAGAGGCATTAAAAATCATTTCAGGGGTGTTATTCTGGTCTGTCTCGCCGGCAGACAAGCTTGTCCAGAATATGGCTTTACGCTTGAAATGCTAGATTCCTTTCAAGCCGGAACAGGCCTGGATTTTGGAAACGGTAGCCGGAGATCAGGAAGCTATTTCCCTTTAATCTGTTTCCCTTTAATCTTGAAAATAGCGTGAATTTATCCTAAGCTAGAGGGGTATGTTGGGACTAATCATCATAAACGGGCTTATAGACAGCTTCAATCCCTGCGCCATAGGGATCTTTTTGATATTTCTCTCGATGCTTTTTATGATGAAAAAGGAGCGGGCGAAAATTTTTCAGATCAGCCTTGCCTATATTTTGGCAATTTATATTCTCTATCTTTTGATAGGGATGGGGCTTATACGCGTTATTTTCTTTCTGGGGATTCCGCATCTGATAACCTTTATCGGAGCCATTATCATTGTTTTGATCGGTATCCTTTCGATCAAAGATTATTTTTTCCCGAACAGCATGTTTTCAACGAAAATCCCTTATGGCGCCCGGCAGTTAATCTTAAAATGGGCATACAAGGCGTCATGGCCGGCTGCGGCTGTCGTCGGCGTTTTGGTCGGCATCTCCGGATTTCCCTGCGCCGGAGGAATATATGTGGCAACCCTGGGCTTGCTTTCGCAGAAGGCCACTTTCATCCAGGGATTTCTGTACCTGCTTCTCTATAACCTTATGTTTGTAATGCCCCTCATCGTGATATATGCTGTGACCGCAAACCAGAAAGTAGCTATGAAGATGCTGGACTGGCAGGAAAGGGAAAAGAACCACTTGAAGCTGATAATGGGTTTGATAATGGTGGTTTTGGGTGCGATAATATTTAAGTGGTACATTTAGTCCTACCAATGTACGAATGGTACTAATCTACGAATTAACCTCGTAGCCTTAGGATATAAACAAACCATCACTGGCTATTGGTAGATTGGTACAATTAGTAAATTGGAGCGGGAGATGAAAAAAGCAATCCCTTACATCATAATAATCGCTTTAATCGTAGGATTTCTGGGAGCGATCGGATACCTGAAAATAAACTCCGATTCGAAAAATAATCAAGGCCAAAATCAGGCCAAGACAACCGAGACGGAACCCTACTTTGACAACAGCGCTGCCGTTATGTATTTCTATTCTCCGAACTGTTCGCATTGCCAGGAGGAAAAGTCTGTGCTGACCGACCTTTCAAATGATGGTTATCGGGTCAAGCCGATGAACGTCCTGGACCATCCCGATTATGCGAAGCAATACAACATAGAAGGCACGCCAACCTTTATTTCCCAAAAAGGTGGGGCGAAACTTGTGGGCTTCCAGGACAGAACTACTTTGAAAGCCTGGCTAGACCAGCACAAATGATGATAATTCGAAATTAAAAAAATAGAGAATTGTAATCTCCAATTGTGATTACAATTCTCTATTTTTCTGGCTTGCCCAGAATAGAATCCTCTGTCACTCCGGGCTCCGACCCGGAACTCAGTCTCCTCGTCATTCTGGCTTGTCCAGAATCAATTCCTATTATTTATTCTTTTCCACTTTTTGACAGCAAAAAGTTGAGTAAAAACTGCCGGCTAACGATTCTTTTCAAAGTGTCAGATTGCGTCTCGTTCAGGTTTAAAAAAATTAACTCGCGAGCTCAAACAAAATTATTTTTAAATTCTTCACTCGGCTTATCTTCGCTTTGAAAAAATCATGCCGGAGGAGAGATGCCGTTTCTCCGAGTGCTTCGAATAACCGCTGTCATTCCCGCCTCCCAACTTCGCCAAGGCTTCTTAGGACAAGCCGCGGGAATGACAAACCTCTAAGCGCGAACTTGTGAAAGCGTGTCCCTTAGAATGAACAAGGACATTCCTTGCTCCTGGTTTTTGCAGGGTAGGATAAACAAGGACATTCCTTGCTTTCGTATTTTGCAAGGTGTGTCCTTGTTTATGGCGGTGGCAAATAAAATTATAGAAAGAATCTTGCAAGCCGATAACCGCAAATAAACTTTGTATTAGAGCACAATGCTTCTTTGATTTATATTACTTACAATTAGACGAACTAAAAGGAGGATTTATGGAAAAATTAATGCCTATCGAACTGCCTTACAAGAAGCTGAAGGGGATTTCGCACGAACAGGTATCCGAACATTTTGAAGTTCTCTACAAAGGCTATGTAAAGAAGGTAAATGAGATCCGAGAAAGGCTATCCGGCAAGTTTCCCGGCTTGCCCAACCCCACATATGACGAGTTTCGAGAGTTTAAGCTCGAAGAAAGCTTCGCCTTAAATGCAGTAAAGCTTCATGAAGCCTATTTTCTGGGATTAGGCGGTGCCACGAACCAGACGGTACATGGCGGAGATGGCGCGGTGCCGGATGAGGCGAGAAAAATCATCGCCAAGGATTTCTGCAGCTTTGAAAACTGGCAGGAGAGATTCTACGGCTTAGGTCTGGCGGCGCGCGGTTGGGCGGTTTTGTACTATGATCTTGACGAAAAAAGGCTGTATAATGGGCTTGGCGACTTCCACTCGCACGGCGGAGTATGGAACGCTAAGCCGATACTGGTTTTAGACGTTTACGAGCATGCATACTTCATGGATTTTGGCGCCAAAAGGAAAAATTACCTCGATGCATATTTCAATAATCTGGATTGGCAATATATTTTGGATGAGCTAAAGAATATTAAAAAATGGCCCTAAAAGGCATGGAATCTTGAATTTGGAATTTAGAATAATAGAATGGGAATAAAGAATATTGAATTTATGAGCGTTACAGAAGATGTGACGTCCCAAATTCTATATTCCCATTCGAAATTCCACTATTCAATTATTCAAAATTCAAATTATGTCGCTCGAAAAATATAAACAGAAAAGAGATTTTAAAGAAACTCCGGAACCTGAGCCGGCGGCATCTAGCAAAGGAGCTAGCCGCTTTGTTATCCAGGAACATCATGCCTCGCATCTGCATTATGATTTTAGACTAGAAATGCCGGAGGAAGCCGGCTCCCAAACGATAGTTTTAAAAAGCTGGGCGGTACCAAAAGGCATTCCAAAAGAAATTAACGAAAAGAAACTAGCGGTCCAGGTGGAGGACCATCCGGTCGACTACATAGGATTTGAAGGCATTATTCCCGAAGGAAGCTACGGCGCCGGGACTGTAAAAATCTGGGATAGCGGGCAGTATGAGCTTTTAAAAAGAGACAACAAAGTTATAGAGGTTATCTTGAATGGCAAAAAGGCAAGTGGGAGGTATTCTTTGGTAAAGACCAGAGGGTATGGCGGCAGGAACACTTGGCTTCTAATAAAAAACGCCCCGAAAACAGGATATTAGAGAAATAGTTAAGAAGAGATTGGGTAATTGGTTGAGGAGATGGGTGAGTTCAAAATCGCGGCTTAATTGCGTTTTTTCTGTGGCTGCCTCTCTCTAAGAAGCAGGTTGAATATTAGGCTAAATCTCACGAATGATAAACCGCTCCTTCAAGTGGAGCGGTTTATGGCTCTGGAATATCTTAGGCTGAATTATTTTTTCTCGTCTATAACTTCCCGCACTTTCTTGATAACATCTCCGACCGATGTTTCCGACTTGGACAAATATTCACAGACTCCCTCGATGGAATGCTGGCTGACGTCATGGTTATGTTTCATGTCGGCGATGATAATTAAAGGAATCTTGCCGTCTATTCTGCTCTTGATCTCGTCAACTAAATTGATCTCTTTCAAATCCGGGGTAGATATATCCAGAAGGATAAGCCTGGGATTATGTTTAATCATTTCCAAAGTTTCAGAAGCGCTTGAGGCCGTGATTGTTTCAAGCCCCTGAAATGCAATCGCCGCTCCATAAAGTTTGATGGTGGCGGCATCAGGACCGACTATAAGTACTTTTGACATCTTTCTCCTTTCAAGTTAGCAATGCAATTTTAGCATATGGGCGTAAAAAATCAATATCTAGCTCTTCTTTCATTTCTCCATTGTATTACTTCTTAAGCAGCTTCACAAAAACATCTGATGGGATAGATACTTTGCCGATTTGTTTCATTTTCTGTTTGCCTTTTTTCTGCTT
>JAJYQQ010000065.1 GCA_021794535.1 bacterium | reverse complement strand
TTGTTAGGAAATTTAAAAAAAGAAAAGCGGAACGATACTCCCACAAAGTTAATTGTGATTTCTCGTCCCGCAAATGATTAGGAAGCAGCTGCAGAAGGATGTGTTAAGAGAGTAACTCCACAACCCGGGCACACAACGCCCTCCATTGCTCCAACGTCAACTTGCCTTCCGCAAATAAAGCAATTATCCGGAAGTTCCTGAAGGTATGAGCCTTCTACAAAAGGCTCCGGTATGACATTGGTTATCTCTTTTAGCTTGTAACAAGCGCCCAAAACATCGAAACATTCTGGGTACTTGACACATCCCTCAACCGCGGTGCAGACAAGCGCTTGTCTGACTTGTATGACCAATACTTTCATCGTTTTCACCGCCTTTCGATACTTTGGCTTTGGACGGGCGCCGCGAATGCGGCGCCTGTCCAATGAGCCCCCTTATTTATTGCCGACGCAGAGTGGGCTTGGTATGGAAGAATGAGCAAAAGCTATGCCAACCGGGGAATGAAAACATACCACATATTCTTCACCGGTTGCCCGGTTTACCTTCCTGTTGCTTGCCTTGAATGTTTTGCATTCACCACACCTTTCAGTCTTTGACTCGCACATCACTTTTCACCGCCTTCAGCGAATTGGTTGGCCACAAAATGGGCAGTCGGGCACAATATTGACACTCGCTGTCATGAAAGGGCGTTACTGGCTGTCGAACTTGCGCTCTTCGTAGCAGCTTGCCACATGGCGTTCTGCCAAAGAGGGCGAAGGCGTTCTTACACACGCTCCTCTCGCATCCCTTTGGTTGCAACCGCGTTTGGCGCAGAAAGCGCTGATTGTTCTTATCTGCCGAGCTTCCTCCTCGAGAGCATTTAATCGGCCAAGGACATTATTCCACTCCGATTGCCTGATCTCGATAACTTTGTCCTTGTCTTCCTCGGATCCAGCGCTTTCGGGCGTAAGATCCTTGATCCTCTGCCGGTTCATCTTGGCTTTCTCGTCCTTCTCAGTTTCCATCACTCACCGCCTAGATCGGATTTTGGGTTTACATACAGGGCATATCTGTCCATTCCAGACTCTAGTACCTTTGCAAAGCGGGCAACCCTCAGCCTTCCTGGGGTCTTGCTTCGCCCTCCTTGTTCTTTTGGTGCAATAGCCAAAATGGGCTTCCGGACATCTCGCTTCTTTCGGAGCGTCCGGATGTTTGCAAGCGCCCCCTTTTTCATGAGCGCAGTTATTACCCATCATTTCTGCTTACCGCCTTTCAAGTTGCAAAAAGAGGACCATTTAAAGCGCCCTCTCCCATTTTTGTAATTTCCAGCCTAAAAATAACACAATCCATACAAAAAATCAATTTTGAGGCGATCAATCCGAAAATCTTCTTTTCAATCTTTTCTCCATAATTTTGTTCATAAACAAGGACACACCTTGCAAAATGCGAAAGCAAGGAATGTCCTTGTTTATTCTGAGAGTCGGCAGTTTTTGCTCCGCTTTTTGCTGCCAAAAAGTGGAAGAATAAATTATAGAAAATTAAAACTAGATTCTGGACAAGCCAGAATGACGAGGAGACTGGATTCCCTGCCGGCGGGCAGGTCCCCGGAGTTTATGCTGAATTTAATTCAGTGCGGGAATAACAACTTGGGGCTGGATTCCGGGTCGGAGCCCGGAATGACAAAAGAGAAAACAATTCAAACATCCTCCAAATTCCTATATAATATAGGGCATCATGGGAAGAAAAAGAAAACCGGGCCGGCCAAAGGGATCATCAAACAAGAAAAAACAGCAGCTTGAACCTACATTAAACCCCAAAATTATTGGGGAAATAGTCGCTGTCGGACTTTTCATATTGGCGGTCATCTTGCTTGCCGGCGCCTTTAACTTTGGTGGCGCTTGGGCCATCCTCATATTTTCGAATTTTAAAAAGGTAATCGGCTCCGTCACATATCTCGCGCCATTCATTTTAGGAACGCTTGGTTATGGCCTCTTCTTTCCCGAGAGGTATCCGGTAAACAAAGTGTCACTCGGCGGGCTTGGGCTTTTTGTCCTGTCTCTTTGCGGCATGACTGAAATTATCCTCAAAAAAACCGGCGGAGGATTTATCGGGCGAGCCCTTGCGGATCAAGTTGGCAAATTCTTCAATGCCCCGCTTTCATTTATTATTTTCTCGGCGGCGCTTATCGTCGGATTCCTGCTTGCAAGCGACACCTCGCTCCGCGATATTTTTGCATTCTTCAAAGGCAAAGAAGACGGGGATGGGAAAAAGCCAAAGGAAAATATCAAAATCAACGAGGGGGAATTTACTCCCAAAGAACGTCCCGAGCTTATGAAAAAATCATTCACTGCCCCGAAAGAACCGGAAAGAAGAATGACGGTGGGCGACGGCTCAAGCTGGAAGTTACCGCCACCCGAGCTTATGGAAGATGTTGCGACTCGCGCCGATAGCGGCAATGTCAAGCAAAACGCCGCCGTCATCCAGGAAACGCTCGGCAAGTTTAATATCGACGTCGCGATGCGCGATGTCAATGTCGGGCCGACTGTCACCCAATACACTTTAAAGCCGAGCGACGGTGTGAAGCTCTCAAAAATTACAAACCTCGACCGCGACCTGGCGCTGGCTTTAGCTGCCCACCCTATCAGAATCGAGGCGCCAATACCGGGAAAATCGCTGGTCGGCGTGGAAATACCCAACAAAAAAGCGGCAGTCGTCCGCATGAAGCCGATTCTAATGAGCGAGACTTTCAAAAACAGGCGTTCAAATGTTTCCGCCATTTTGGGCCTTGATGTCTCGGGGCATCCGCAGATTGCCGATGTCACAAAGATGCCGCATCTTTTGATTGCCGGCGCCACCGGATCCGGCAAATCCGTTTGCATCAATACTATTTTGACCAGCCTGCTTTTCCAAAATTCCCCGGGGCAGCTGAAATTAATCTTAGTTGATCCCAAAAGAGTCGAACTGTCCCTTTATAATGATTTGCCGCATCTGCTTGCGCCGGTTATCGTCGAACCGGAAAAGACCATTTCGGCCTTAAAATGGGCAATCATCGAAATGGAGCGAAGATACCAACTTTTGCAATCTGCCGGCAAGAGAAATATCGGCGACTACAATGCCTTGAAGGGCAAAGAGGGAATGCCTTATATTGTTATAATTATCGATGAGCTAGCCGATATCATGGCCGTCGCTTCCAAAGAGGTTGAGGGCTTAATCTGCCGTTTGGCGCAAATGGCAAGAGCGGTCGGTATCCATTTAATTTTGGCAACTCAAAGGCCATCAGTTGATGTCATTACCGGATTGATTAAGGCCAATATCACCACCCGGGTAGCTTTTTCGGTAGCGTCGCAAGTCGACTCCAGAACTATCCTTGACCAATCCGGAGCGGAGAAACTTCTTGGGAACGGTGATATGCTCTTTGTGTCCGCTGAATTCTCAAAACCGAAGAGAATCCAATGCGCCTTCATTTCAGAAAAAGAGGTAAAGGCAGTCACTGATTTTGTTAAATCAGAAGGCGAGCCGGAATACAACAAAGAGGTTCTGGAGCAAAAGGTGGGGGGAGTGAAAGGCGGCGACTTTGATGTTCCGGATGATGACCTGTTCCTGGAGGCGGTCGACTGCGTCATCAGGTCAAACAAGGCCTCCTCATCACTCTTGCAAAGGCGGCTGAGGATCGGCTACGCCAGAGCGGCAAGGCTGCTTGACCTGCTCGAAGAAAAGGGCATCGTCTCCCAGGCGGACGGCTCAAGGCCGCGTGACGTTTTGATAAGCGACATCTCGGAAATAATGGATAAGGACGGGGAAGCGAGATTATGACGCCGGCAAAATTTATAAGAACCACAATCGCAGAAAGAGAAGCACTGGGAGAAAAACTGGCGAAGAAGAGAAATTCTCTTCATATTGACATAAAAGATGCCGAACGGGCTACCAGGATACCGGCAAAGCATTTGAAAAATATCGAGGCCGGAAATTATTCAAAGCTTCCCCCCAAAGTCTACACCAAAGGCTTTATCCAAAATTACGCCTCATTTTTAGGATTAAGCCCCAAGAAGATATTGGCCATGTACGAAAAGGAGCAAGGCCTCGAACAGAGGGTGAAGGGCGCAAAAGGCAATAAAAAGAATGTAAAACCCGCGCTCAAAACGCCTCGAATGGTTGTAACGCCCAAAAAACTCCTTCTCTTTGGCTCGGCTATGGCGGTCTTGGGTATTTTGTTTTTTATCGGCTGGCAGATAAAGATTCTGACCGCGCCGCCGGCATTAAGCGTCAAGTCTCCCGGCGACAATCTCACCGTTGCAAGCGATTACGTTTATGTCGAAGGGCAAACAGATAGGGAAGCGGATGTCTACATCAACGATGTCAAGATCGGCACTGACGATAACGGCGTCTTTAAAGAAAGAGTCAGCCTTCAAAACGGGGTAAACATATTAGATATCACCGCAAAAAATAAAATGAACAGGGCAACCAACGTTGAAAGAAAGATAATGGCAAATTTGTCAAATGCGCCCGTTGCGGTTGACCGCACCCTTTATCCGGTAGAAGCAAAGATTGTGGTCGGCCCTCATCCGGTTACTCTGGATATAGTAAGAGACGGCGAGAAACTGAACATCGCAAAGGTTATGCTGCCCGGGTCGACGCAGGTATTTTATGCAAAAAATGACATTGTTTTATCAACCAACAATGGCGGCAGCACGAGAGTCATACTTAATGACAAAGACCTGGGATTGCTAGGCAAAGAAGGGCAAGCAGTAAAGGACAAAAAGTTTAGCAAATAACCTTTGTCCTAATAACCAATTAATAACTTCCCTGCCTCGCCGGCAGATAGGTAATTCCTAATAAAATTTCAATGAAAAAATGAGCAAATGAAAATTCAATGAAAATTAAAAATTAAATCATAGGAATTAACAAGATGGCCAATTTTTCGTTCGACATAGAATCAGACTTTAGCGTGATGGAGATGACAAACGCTCTGGACCAGACCAAAAGGGAAATATCCCAAAGATATGACTTTAAAGGCACCGACTCGTCCATTGATTTTGATGAGGACAAAAAGGGATTGATCTTGATCGGCGACAGTGATTATAAAGTAGACGCAATGATCGACATTATCGAATCAAAAATGGTAAAAAGGGAGCTTTCACTCAAAATCCTGGACAAGTCGGGACCCAAAGAATATGCCTCCGGCGACATGGTGCGCCAGAAAATTATATTCAAAAAAGGGATGGACAAAGAGAAAGCCAAGAAAATTACAAAAATTATCCGCGACGCATATCCCAAAACAAAACCGCAAATTCAAGGCGATACTATAAGGGTTGTTTCGCCCTCAAAAGACGACCTTCAAGGCGTTATGGCGCTGCTCAAATCAGATTCGTCAATAGACATTCCTCTTCAGTTTACAAATTATCGTTGAGGGCTAGATAGCTTGAGGGGTTGCTTTTTGTTTGGGTGAAGTTGTCGGAGCCGGAAGCTCTTCGTATGGCTTGGCGTCCTTTGGTTCCACAAAATTATGGCTACCATTGATCTCCGAGATATTGAAGGAGGTATCAAGGCTTAAGTCTGGTGATTCGATAGTGATATCCACTTTATGCAAAGAGGAATCCTTTTTCCCGATATAGGCGTTGCCGTCGATTTTGGAGAGTTTTCTGAAGGATTTTTCAAAGTCAGCCTTTTCGCTTTCAGTCATCACTTCCCCCTGGCTTTCAAATATTTTAATTAGGGCATCTGATGCCTTGACTGTATCCAAATCAAAACTAAACTCATAGCAGTCGACCCCATCGACATTTGTGTCATCCATCTGCTTGAAAGTTTTGAATATTTTGGGATCCTTGACCAAGTCCTTTAGGCCCATGGCGGAGCTGCCTTGATTTGCCGCCATCTGGCCGCCATTTTGATAGAACCATATGCCTTTCACCTTGTTGGTTTTGGCAGTGTCGACAGGGAAGCTGTTATAGCGCATGTAGTTTTTACCGTTCACGCTCATCATCTGACTATCGACCGTATAATCCATGTATCCGTTCATGCCCGTCTTTACGTCGAAGTCTTCCTTCTCTCCGGCTAGCGCAAAGAAACCCGTTACCCAAAATTCGAGATCCGGACTTTTGGTTTTTGGCGTCCTGTTTTTATAAATAATGCGCCCGTCAAGCTTTCCGGATTGGATATCTGTCAGCTTTTGGAAAATTTGGGCTTTTACAAAAAGTGGTGAGAGATAAAAATATCCGACTAAGCCCCCAAATGCCAAAAGCAGGATTACAAAAATAGAAGAGCAAAGGATAATAATTTTTTTATAATTCTTTTTTGAGCTTTTCTCTTCCAGTTCCGAGCCGCTTACGCCGCCAAAATATATATTTGAGCCATTTGCGGGATTATTTTTGGCAGCCAGAGCGCTCACTTCGGCAAACGCCTGACGAACCTGATCTTCTCTCCAGCCGGCGTGCCTTAGATTGTCTCTGATCGTTTCATCTGACAAACCTTCCGCCCGGCATTTTTTGATAAATGCGATAACCTGAGTATTTATATCACCCTCCGAAGTTTACTATGCCTAAGTATAAGAGTTTTCTGCGACATCCACAACCCCAAAAAATTCGTACATCAGGATAGCCTGGTTGCAGCTTGGACAAGCTAATCTTTATCTTAATCCTTGCGGTGAGATTTAAACCGGGTTCAGAAGTAAATCATTTACAAAATCCATCGATCGGTTGCCTGTTAATATCGCATCAAAGGCTTCTTTGAATCTATCCAGATTCTTTTCCGGATCATAGTTTAAAAAGCCTATTTTTATGGCATTTTCAGCTTCGAAACCAGAAATCATTTGGGTGTCGCCGACACCGTCGCCCAGGAGAATGACATTTTTCCTGTTTTTGATTGTTTCAAACGCGGGGTAATTTTTGATTGAGGCTTCGCTTTTGTTTAGTGAATGAATGATTGGCTCTTTGACGCCTATCGCATTACCCGCGCCGTCCCAGATAAAGGCGTTTGAGATAATGTGAATGTTAGCAAAAAGCAAATTGCGATTTTTCAGGTGCATTGATATCGAGTCCGCGCCCAAGCCGCTTGAAGATAAAATAACCAAGGGGATATTTCTCTCTTTCAAATTTTTTAGCAGCTCTTCGGCGCCTTCTCTGAGTTGAATGTTCTCCGATTGAACGGCCTTTTCAATGTCTTTTCTGTTGAGCTTGGAATCAATCAGCAGCTGAAAGTGTTTAGTCCACCACTCCTGCATCGCTTTTTTCTTTTCGGCTGATGAGATATTCGGATCGATTTCAATTGGATGATATTTATCAAAAAGGGCGTGAGCCTTTGCCGGGTAATCAGGCGTCAGATAGTTTTCATCACGCAATATAGAAATAACTGAGGGAATTTTCCTGCCATTTACGAAGGCTTTGGTCAAAGTTCCATCAAAATCGGAAACAATGTGCAGATTTTTTGCCCCGCCCTCGGCAATTTTCCGCTTCTTCTCTTCAAATTCTTTTTGGTTTGATATTATGATGTCTTTCATTGTCCATACATAATAACGGATTATCAGCGCTTTTCAACTGAACCTCTGCCAATTCTCTATATATCCGCTTTGTCGATAGTAAATGTCTTTACCGCCGACAGGTCGTAGGCTTTGCCCGATAGATAATCTTGAAGCGCTTCAAGCAGCCAGACAGCCCTAAGCATATCATTACCATTTAATTCTTTGATCTCTTCAAGGCTAAAAAATTTGACTATCGGGTGCTCTTTGGATGTTTGTATTTCACCCGAAATAATATCTGATGCAAATATGAAGTTGACAGTATTATTTTTTAACGGCGCAAAAACACGCTGATAACAACCAATTAACTTCCTGGGCTTAACCCTTAATCCGGTTTCTTCCTCGGCTTCTCTGATTGCGGCGTCAAGAACAGCTTCCTTTTCCTCTAGCTTTCCGCAGGGCAGATGAAATTTCCCCTTCGCAATTTCCTTGGTTTCCTGGACCAAAAGAAACTTCCCGTCCTTTTCTATAATATTACCGGCACAAATATGAAACTTATCCATAATTTTTACTTATACTTAGCTACCCTAATTTTTAATTCTTTAAATATTCGCTCGCCTTTTAGGCGGGAATTAAATCTTCTCACAAATTCCCGGTGTTTCCAAATAAAGTTTTTCCTGTGGGCACTGTCTTCGATTTGTACCAAGAGAAAGCCATTATCTAAAATGTCAGCCGCCTTAATGAGTAGCGCCTCTTTGCCATATCCCTCCCAATTATTAAATTCTTTCATCCATTCCTGCTCATACGTTTTTGTATTGCTAAGCCGCAAGAGATCCTCTCGTTCGGGCCTAAAAGAACATTGCTCTACCAACTTGGCTGCCTCCTGGCCAAAGCCTTTTTCCAATTCTCCTTGAGTACATTTTGTGTCTTCCAAAACATCGTGCAGCAAGCCGGCGATAACAACATCTTTTGGCTGGCCATCCTCCATTAGCCTTAGACCTACGCGAAGGCTATGAAGCATTAAAGGTTTTGAGGTTCTTTTCTCCTCACGGATGCAATCTGCTAAAAAATAAATTGCTCCTTCGATCTCATCGTAATCTTCTTTATAAAAATTCTTCATTTTTATAACTTTCTTATTATCCCCGGCAATTCGTTAAATTTAGATGTTTCGGCGTCTGCCCCTTCGATTTTATTTTTTGAATACAGTATTACTTTCATACCCGCCGCCTTGGCTGCTTTTATATCAAATATAACGGCTTTAAGCATATTTTTTATTTCTTGGCGGAAGGGGAGAGATTCGAACTCTCGATCCCGCATAAGCGAGACAACAGTTTTCGAGACTGCCCCGTTCAACCACTCCGGCACCCTTCCGCATATATTTAGATTATACTGCCTTTACCGGCATAAGAGAAAGAAATTCTCTCGTCCGTTGGATCATTCTAATAATTTTCACAGTGCGCAGATAATGATTCTGGACAGGCCAGAATGACAGATTGCGTAGGTTAGATCGCAATATGTAATTTGTAGCTTTATTTTTTTATGTAAAGATATACTCCGTCTTTTTGTTTGACCGGCTTCTCGCCCTCCATAGAAAAGATATTGGAAACTATCTTCGTGCCTTTTTTCAAGGCATCATACTTCTTCCTCTTAAATCTATCCATCGCGCGCGGCATCAGAAAGCAAAGCACAACATCGGCATCAGAAATGTCTTTGCCCCAAAAGCTCCCCCAAAAAACCTTTCCTTTGGTTCTAAAAATTGCTTTTTTGGCCCAAAAATAGAGAAATAATGTAAATGATATTTCGTATCCGACAGCCTCTGCGCCTTTCCCTGCCGCTCTTTCTACAAGCCTCCCGTCTCCGGCTCCCAGATCATACAATTTAACGCCCGGTTTAATATCCGCCAGTTCAAGCATCGCATTCGCATTTTTTTTGAGTGTTGGCACATACGGGGCTGAATTTAGAGCTATGATGCCCGGCAAACATAAAATGAACGCCGCTATCAAAAGCGCAAAGAAAAATATCGAGTGCGTTACCTCGGCTATCAGAAATAAAAAAACTAAGAATAATAATTCAACAAACAAGGGTAAACTTTCTGTCATTCCCGCGCTGAATCGAGTTCAGCATAAACTCCGGCGGGATCTATTTAATAATCTGGATTCCGGATCTGAGTCCGGAATGACAACTTTTGGTGCCCTGGACAGGACTCGAACCTGAAACCTTCAGAACCGCAATCTGATGCTCTATCCAATTGAGCTACCAGGGCATATATTATCCGCTTAACACAATGGCGCAAAACTTAGCAACTTAAAACCTACCGACTTACTAACTTACAAGCTATCCCTACAGCTTCAGCTTTCTGATGAAGAAATCCGAGAATACTTCTTCTCTCGCTTCGGTTTCCGGCATTTTGCTGCCCAGCGCCTTTCGAAGGGCTTCGACATTTTTGCCGTCCAAAATCAAAAAGGTTAGCTTTGGATAAAGTTTTTTTGTAAATTGGAAACTGACAGCCGTGCTCTCTCCGCTGCCAGAGAAGTAGAAGGATTCAATGATGCCATATGCGAAATATTTTTCATTTATTCTAATGCCTTTCTTGTCTGCCAAGAGATCAAAGGTTGTGCCTTGTGTCCCCCGAAACAAAGTATAACCGGCAAAAACGATTATGAAAAAGAGCAGCGCCCAATCCGTAAGATATATACTAAGCCCCCCGGAAACGATAAACGCCAAAAAGAATATAACATGCCACCAAATCCCCCTTTTTGGCACCTTATAATCCATCACTTTACATGAAAATGCGCCATTGCCGGCAGGGGACTGTTTCTCTGCAATTTCCCTTGTGTCCCGATTCTCGGCGCCAGCCTTGATGCCATCAACGGCCTTCTTTTCTTTACCGTTTTTTTCCATAAAGATATTATAGTCTTTATCGCGGGAAACTGAAAGATACAACTCGGTAACTCCTCACACCTGTCATCCCTGCCTCGCCGGCAGGCAGGCCGAGCGACTTCGCGGAGCAAGCCTGCCCTGAGCGAAGCCGAATGGGAGTCGAGGGATCCCTTTCCGAAATCTATAGTCAGCGAACTGCAGTCTAAAGTAGGAGATTCCTCCGCTTGTAACTGAATGGTGGCGGCCTGCCTGCCGGCGAGGCAGGTCGAAATGACAATGTGTAGCGGTATTTCAATAGGTTTTGAATCCACAGCTTAAATTAGTTAGGAAATTAGCTCCAGACTTTTAAGTTTTTTTAATATTTTTATTGTGATTCTTTGTTTGCCTTTCTGGTAAATTTTTTCTGCCAGCTTCATGCCCTCACCGCAAGAAGCCCATTTGTAATCGTCAAATTCTGTCGCTTCGATATCAATGTTCGGATCCAGCCGATATGCGCAAACGAAGAAATATTTTTTGCCTTTCATCACCATCGGCTGGCCGTCGTCCGTTTGCAGCTCGCGGTCGCCTTGTTTTTGTCTCGGAAACTCCACCTTGTCTTCGGCGACATATGCTATCTCTCCGCCTGTTGAGGCGATAAATTCCTCGCCTAGTTCTTCCGACATTTCCCGGCCAAAGGCTTCCTCTATAGTTTCCTCATTTTCGATGCCTCCCTGTGGCAGCTGCCACAAATTGTGCTCTCGCTTATACAAAAACAGCAGTTTTCCACCGTTCAAAAAACATCCAACGACTCCCGGCCGAAAGCCTCTTTTCCTAACCGTATCGATTTCTTCTAGTGTTTTTATCATTTTAATTTCAGTGAATTATATACTCCGCTTCCTCGGGAAAAAGCAAAAGAAAGGCATAACCTCCGTGATTACCCCGAAGCTTGCCACAACCAATTTCCTTCAAAAAAGCTATCATTTCTTTTTTCTTTGCCCGCGGGTCCACACCTTTCATGCTGCCGCAATATTCAATTTCTACCGAGTCATCCAGCCCCTTGACAGAGTCCATGGCGATTTCAAAATCTTCATATATCCATGTCTTTCTGATTTTATCTACCTTCACAATCGGCTTGCAGTCGAGCGAATCCAAAATTTTCCTTGCCGCCTTTATATCTTTGACCTCGGTTTCATATTCATCGGCATGAGTGCCTTCGCCCTTCTCTGTATAATGCCAATTTTTGTAGGTAATGAAGTATTTGCCATCGGCATCTCTTAGGCGCAGCCATTCTTTGACCGGGCGGGTCTCGACATAATTTTTGTGGGCGGGCGTAAAATATTCGTCCATCTGCCGCTTCTCGTCTTGGAACTTGGCATTTTTCTTCAGAAAATCCAAAAGCGGCTTTGACTTCTCGACATTTACCTGGATCTCGATCTCGATATTGTCATTCGCCATCTCTAACTCCTTTCAACTCACTATTCCCAACCTCGCGCTTCAGATTAAATTTTCCCTTCTACTTCATTTTCAAGACGTTCTAAAAATTTTCTCATATACTCTACTCTCTCATCAAAAATACTTTTGGCTTCTTTTGTATATAGCCTGTCCTTTAATCTGCCAGCTTTGATCTCAAATTCAATTTGGGGACTGTGCTTGGTCCTGTCTTTTATACGCCCATTTATGTCTCCACCGGTCAAATTTTCTTTCGCATACTCCTCCAAATCCACTCTTCTATAAATATTTGCTCCATTTTTACCTACCCAAGCAAACATCCTCGCAATTCCAAGCGCCCCAATACCATCTAGCTTATCAGCATCAAACAGTATTTTTGCCTCTTCTGTTTTGGGTCGATTTTTTGTTCGATACCTGTGGCTAATTATGCAATTTTGAATATTTTTTATTTTGTCTTCCGGAAAGTGTAAATCCCTCAAAATATCACCTGCCATCTTTGCGCCTTCGATTGCGTGGTCAGTTTTTCCAGAGGAATCACTTGCTTCTTTCGATTGTCCGATGTCATGCATTAGGGCAGCTATCTCTAAAGTCTCCATATCGACTGATTTTTTATCTGCAATCAATCTGCAGAGCCGATAAACCCGCATTGAGTGATCTAGACTATGAGCAGAACAGGAGAGTTCCTGCTGGACTATTTCCTCAATTTCTCTTATTTTTTCTTTTGTTTCCATGCTAAATATTTAATGGCGGAAGGGGAGAGATTCGAACTCTCGATACCCTTGCGAGTATACCGCCTTTCCAAGGCGGCGCACTAGACCACTATGCGACCCTTCCGTAAAGTTATAATCCTAAACTTTTGTTTTGCTTAAATAAGTATAAAACATTTCGGCCTTGATATTACGTCAGCCTCCGGCTGATCAATCGCAGGTTGACGACCTCTCCAATTTGTCATTCCGGACCCGATCCGGAATCCAGTTCTTAAATATAGATTCTGAAGTCAAGTTCAGAATGACAAATTTATCTAAATCAAGAGTATATTAGTGCTTTGATTATACCCGAATTTTCACTTTTCCTCAAGGAAGTTTAGGAGTGCGCCGGAGGACCAGGCTTGGGGATAGCAAGGCATATTCGGATATTGGGGAATATCAGACTTGAGTTCGGCCCTATCATCCTTAACCCGATAGAACTCGGGAAGATAGCCGATTTCTTCGTGGGCTTTCATTATTGCCCTGCGTAGAGCGATGTACTCATGTTTGTAGCCAAGCCTTCTCAGTCCCTGGGCGATAATCCAGTTGTCATGCGGCCAGACGGCGCCGAGATGGTAGCTTTCCGGATGGAAATCCGGCTCAAAAGCCGAGTGAGTGCGGATGCCCCGCGGAGTAAACAAATCCTTTTGAAATAATCTTCTGACCACTAAGTCAACCTTATCCTTTTCAACAATGCCCGTAAAAAGCAGGTGTCCGGCATTTGATGTAATGGCCTTTTGCTGTTTCTCCTTACCGTCAAGAGCTAAGGCGAAGAACTTTTTGTCTTTCATCCAAAACTTTTCATTAAATTCTCGCTTTAATTTTTCCGCTCTTGCTTCTAGCTTTTTAGCAATGCCGGTTTCGTCCATTATCCGGGCAAGCCTGGCGCTTTCAAGCAATGCCAGATACTGGTAGCCTTGCGCTTCCACAATGGCGATCGGCATTTCCATTTTATACTCGTCCGAGTCTTTCCAGCATTGATTTACGAGAGCGTTTTTGTTGTGCTGCTTGTATTCCAGGAATAAATCCTTGTCTTTATCGCCATAGTTTTCTATCCAGTCTATGGCCGCCAAAATATTTCCCCAATGCTTGCGCACAAATGATTCATCGCGGGTTTTTCGAAAATAAAATCCAAAAACGATTAGGTAAAGCGGCGTGGAGTCAACCGAGCCATAGTAGGGAAAGGGAAATCCCTTGATGGTCGGGTGCTCATCAAGCTCCAGATCGGTTTCATGAATGATTTTTCCTGGTTCCTCTTCGCGCGTCTCATCAGTCTTTGTGCCCTGAAGCTCGGACAGTATTTCAAGCGTTGCCTTGGCCACAGACGGATCATAATCTAAAAGTTGCCAAGCGGCTATCAATGAATCGCGCCCGAAAAGCCGATTAAAAACGGGCTGCCCGGCATGCAAAAACCCTCTTTCATCCTTAAGATCAGTGATTTCCCTTAAAACCAGATCTTTGGGATTTGTTTTTATCGGCGCCTTAGGCATTTTCTTCCATTAAAATTACTATGCTTCTTTTGATAGCCACAAAGGCATATGCCCACAGGAATGGCAGCCAAAGCGGCATTACGCCCAGCAAGCTATTTCTGGTAAAAGCCTCTACGCCGGTGCTCACAAAAAAATATTCTGAAATGATCATCGCAAAGAAGCCAAAAAGAAGAAAAAGGAAATCATTTTTTTCCCGCTTCGTCATCATCCAGGCTACGATTATCACAATGTAGGCGCCGGTCAGCAGGTAATCGTTGTCCACAAAAGGAATAAGCCCTATCATCAAAACGATAGGCAGGGCGCTTGCGATTATTTTTATAATATTTGCTTGGCTTGGCATGACAATATTATCTTCCTTACAAGCATTATAATCAGGTCGGGGAAAAGTTAAAGGGCTAAATATGAAGGGGCTACAACGGAACTCATTATTATGATACGATTATTACGCAAATAAATGCGGGAGGATTAATGAAAACAGCCGAATGTGTATTTCCCGGACATCCGGACAAAATCTGCGATCAGATTTCTGACGCGATACTTGACGAGTGCTTAAAGCAGGACCCAACTGCCAGGGTTGCCATAGAGGTGATGGGCGGGCATGGCATCATAACCATCACCGGAGAACTTACAACGAACGCTTACGTTGATATGCGAAAAGTTGCCCAAAAAGTCTACAAAGGTTTGGGCTATCATGACAAAATCGGCGTTCAGACAAATGTCGTTTCGCAGTCTCCCGAGATTTCCCAAGGAGTGGATACCGGAGGCGCCGGCGATCAGGGTATAATGGTCGGATACGCCACAAGGGCGACCAAGACAATGATGCCGCTGGAATATGAACTTGCGAGAAAGCTAGCGAAGGAAGTTTCTGAAATGGACGGATACGGACCCGATGGAAAATGTCAAGTTACTTTGGATGGCGATAAAATAAAAACTGTTATTCTGTCTGTGCAAACCAAAAACAAGCCGATTCCCAAGGGCGAAATTGAGAAGATTTTGGGCAGGAAATGCGGGGATTATTTCTTCAATCCAACCGGAAAGTTTGAAATTGGAGGATTTGAAGCCGACACGGGGCTAACGGGGAGAAAGCTGGCCGTCGACAACTATGGGCCGCAAATTCCGGTCGGCGGCGGCTGCTTTTCCGGCAAAGATCCGAGCAAAGTGGATAGAAGCGCCGCCTACATGGCGAGATATTTGGCAAAATGGTTTTTAGGGGAAAATCCAAATGTCGGCGAGGCGCTAGTCAAAATTGCTTATTCCATAGGCGTTGCCGAACCGGTCATGGTTACTGTAAACGGCAGACAGGCAGACAATCTCCCTTTCGACCTGACTCCGGCAGGCATAATAGGATTTTTGAATCTCAGGCAGCCCGGCTACCAGGAAACGGCCAGGCTGGGCCATTTTGGCGATAATCGTTTCTCCTGGGAGCAAGCCGCCAAACCGGCAAAATCAAGTTCACGACAAAAGATTGATTATCAAATTCACTAAAAAATAAGAAAGCACTATCACAATCAAGCCGATCAGGGCATTTATGATTGTCTTTTTGGCTACCGCCACCTGTTCCTGGTTGCCGGCTGAAACAAGATAGCGGATGCCGCCGATAATTAAAAAAAGGACAACCAGGGCGCCAGCCGCTATCAGGAGCCAGCCGCCCGCCTTTTGGATGAGGCCAATCAACTGATCAAAGGTTTTTAAGTTCTCGTTAATAGAAAGAGAGACGGTTGGCGTGGTGGTTTGCGCCATAGCCAAGGCAGGAACGAGAGTGATCGCTAAAATTAAAAATGATGACATTTCCTTTTCCTTTTATAAAATCTCCTTCATTTTAGTCCGAAAAAAGCAGAAAAGGTTCAGTCATTTTGTAAGCATAATAAAAAAGCCTCTAAAAGTCGGGTTGCCCCCTAGCAGAGGGGGGTCGAAGCGGCTCAGCCGCCTTCTTTTCTCTCTTTCCCATGGCTGTTCTTAATTGTTATCTTAGCTCTACAATCACGGTTTTATTTTAATCGCGTCTTCATCGGGGTTTCTCACCACCCCATCTTCAGGACAAGAACCTAATCTTCCAGATTAGAACCTTGTCCTGGCGGGACACGCCGGTCTGCAACCTTTAGACTTTTAGTTCACCGGTAACTTATAATTACTTTAAGCCATCTACCCTAGCATGATCGACCGTTCCGTCCGGATTGATTATGACAGTTAAGTCATATCCTCCAACACATTGCATGCCGAACCTAAACCAGTTTGGTCTGGCAGAACTTTCTGAATTTTCCTTGCATCCCGGTATAAAAAACCAGCTGACCAAGTATTTACCATTCAAATCATTGTTAGGTGGCTGGTATTTGTTTGGCTCTACATACTTTATAGAAACCTTTTGGGAAGTAATCCACCCGGGATTTGTCTTAGAAAAATCACTGCCTACTTCATTCCATTGAACAAGCTTGTCACCTTTGCCCTCCCCCAAAAGTAACTGTGGTTTTTTGAGAATATATTGTTTGGCAACTTCGACTAAGTGGACATTGTCAAAATTATTAGTTTTTCCGGTGATTTTTACTTCTGTTTTGCTTTGTTGATACAAAAAATATAATCCCCCGCCAACAATAATAGATAGGACTATTACCATGATCAAAATAATTTTCTTTTTCATAACTTTTATTCTACTTCTATAATGAATCTGCGACAAATCTTAGTCTTGCTGGCGGTGAGGGAGAGATTCGAACTCTCGCGTCGGGTTACCCCGACCTACAGGATTAGCAATCCCGCCCCTTCAGCCACTTGGGTACCTCACCACGGTAACTATATTATACTGGATTTTCCTCAAAATACTCTCTTAACATTGTTTTCAAAGCCGTTTTCCCTTTTGATGTTTTGAAATATCTCTCTCTTCTTAATGCATCATACTTGCTTAGATACGCTTCATAAAAGATTAACCTAACTGGAAGCCTGTGTTTTGTTGCAAGAACCTGACCATTCTCATGTCTCTCAATTCTTTTCTTTAAATCACTTGTTGAACCAGTATATGTTTTTCTGTCCTTTTTGCTTATTAAGATATAGACGTAATAAAACTTGCTCATATTTGTTTTTATTTGGCGGTGCCATGTACCGGACGGTACATGGCGGTGGGAGAGGGATTCGAACCCCCGGTACCGTTGCCGGTACAGCGGTTTTCAAGACCGCCGCTTTCGACCGCTCAGCCATCCCACCGAAAAATACCCATGTATTATAGCTAATTTTCTAGGTATTTTCAATTTAAATGTGCTAAGATATATTCCATGAGTGACGATCTGGATTTAGTTTCAAGGGCAAGGCTCGTAAACAGAGATTCTGCCGAAGAAAGAGTCAGGGAATATGCGGATGAAGCGGGCATACCATATTACGATATGCGAAAAACCCTGCTTTCGAAAGAAATCCTTGAACACTTCGAGAGCAAGGATTTCTTTGATTGTCTCGTTATTCCCATCAAAGAAGGAGAAGAGGGACTGATCATAGCAAGCCCGGACCCAAAGTCGGAAAAGATTGAGGAATTCAAGAAAAAATACAAAAAAGATTTTTCCAAGATGTCCGTGGCCATGATCTCAAACGAAGGCTTCCAGGACAATGAGGATTTATTATCCAAAATAGTCAAGATCACTCCGCCGGAAAGAGCAGGAGAAGTGGATCTAGAAGGGCTTGATCTTGGAGTAAAATCATTTGACCAGTTCCAAAAGAACCTCGACGCGGCCGCGATCCAAAACCTTCTGAAAGTGGTTGTGGTAGAAGGCTTTGCCCTGAACGCTTCTGATGTCCATGTAGAGCCGGGGACAAATGATGCGACTATCCGATTCCGGCTGGACGGCGTTCTTCACAATGCCGGCACGCTTTCCAAAGAAAAGTACAAACACCTTCTTTCCCAGGTAGAGCTCAGATCCGGCCTGAAGCTTAACGCTAATTATCCCCAAAACGGCAGATTTAAAGTAAAGCTTGCCGACGATGAGCTTGCCGTCAGGATAGAGGTTATGCCCTCGCTTTATGGCCAGGATATAGTCATTAGGATTTTCAATACCCAGGCGGAGCTTTTAAAAATCAGTTCTCTCGGCATCCGGGATATTCAGATGCCGCTTCTTGAGTCTGCGCTTATCCGCCCCCATGGCATGATTCTGGTTGTCGGACCGACAGGTTCGGGAAAAACTACTACCATTTACTCAATTTTAAACCAGCTAAATGCTCCTGAGATAAAGATGATAACCCTTGAAGATCCGATAGAATACACGCTTCCCGGCGCAACTCAGTCCCAAATAAACGAAGGCGAAACTTTTGCCAAGAGATTAAAGGCGGTTCTGAGGGAGGATCCCGACATTATTATGCTTGGCGAGATAAGAGACGCCGAGACCGCGAAAACGGCTCTTCAGGCAGCTATTACCGGCCATCTTTTGGTTACCACGCTGCACGCAAATGACGCGGTGACATCCGTTCCCCGATTGATCGGCTTAGTCGATGACGCTTCCTCATTTTTGGATTCGGTCAATATAATCATCGCGCAGCGCCTGGTTCGAAAGATTTGCCAGTATTGTATCGAGGAATACATACCCACGGAAAACGAGACAAAAGAGATTAAAAAAATTTTGGACTCTTTGCCCCTGGAACACCGACCCGAGAAAGATCCTGAATTCTTTCACGGGAAGGGCTGCCCAAAATGCGCAAACATCGGCTACAAAGGGAGGATCGGCATCTTCGAGCTTCTTAAAATCTCGCCCGACTTTCAAAAAGCTGCCAGCCAGAATATCACTTTGGGAGAACTGAAGAAAATAGCGGCGGAAGAAGGCGGCCTGACCATGGAACAGGACGGTTTCTTAAAGGCCGTCGAGGGCATTGTCGACATCGCGGAAGTGCTAAAAGTTATCAAGGAATAATATGCAGAAACTATTAATCTTCGCTTCCGGGACAAAAGATGGGGGAGGGTCTGGTTTTGGAAGTCTAATCAAGGCGGCTCGGGATGGAATGCTGCAAGCCGAGATTGTCGGAGTCGTCTCAAACCATGAAAACGGCGGGGTCAGAAAAATTGCTAATGAAAATAGTGTCCCTTTCGAGCATTTTGAAGGACAGTTTACGAGAGCGGGTTATCGGAAAATACTGAAAAAATATAATCCGGATTTTGTGGCGCTTTCAGGCTGGTTGAAGCTGGTTTTGGGACTGGATCCCAAAACTACGATCAACATCCATCCCGGTCCTTTGCCGGAGTTTGGCGGAGCCGGAATGTATGGAATTCACGTCCAGGAAGCTGTGCTTGAATCATACAGAAGGGGCGAAACGAAAGAAGCCGGGCTTACGATGCACTTTGTGACTGAAATTTATGATGAAGGTCCCGTCATATTCCGTTGCGCGGTGCCCATAATGCCGGGCGATTCCCCGAAATCTTTGGCAAAACGGGTAAACGAGGCCGAGCACAAATGGCAGCCGATAATCACAAATCGGGTTGTAACCGGCGAGATCGCTTGGGACGGCAAAAACCCCAAAAGCTTAAAGGGCTATACGGAAGTAAGCTGCTAAAATAACGCGATCAATCTCAAAATCCAGCATTTTCATCTCTCTCATTAATTCCATTCACAAACAAGGACA
>JAJYQQ010000015.1 GCA_021794535.1 bacterium | reverse complement strand
AAATGACAAGCAGCAGCGTTGCTTCTGGCCAAAACGCTACCTTTAGTTTTAATGTTAGGGCACCCCTAGCATCAGGCCTTCACCTAATACAATTTGTTCCTGTGATTGAAGGAGTCCAGGCACTGAGGAACAATGATATGCAATTTGCAGTAAGAAATAATTACAATTACCAATTTGTTTCTGCCGTAAATCCTCCCCCAACCATGACTGGTGGCAGCACGACAACTGTCAATGTAGTCCTTAAAAACACAGGTTCAAGCACTTGGTATAATGATACGGAATATGCCGCCGACCCTGTAAACAAAAGACCAATGAGATTAGCCATCATCAACTCAGATGGAACAAATTTTTATCCTAATGATAGCACTTGGTATAGCAACACGAGAATAAAAATGACAAGCAGCAGCGTTGCTTCTGGCCAAAACGCTACCTTTAGTTTTAATGTTAGGGCACCCCTAGCATCAGGCCTTCACCTAATACAATTTGTTCCTGTGATTGAAGGAGTCCAGGCACTGAGAGATATTAATATGATGTATGCTGTTAGGGTGGAGTAGACAATACAAGAAAAGAGGTTGGGTTGCGCCAAATTTTTTCAGTTTCATCTGTTTGGTGTATAATCAAGTAATGCAGACGAGTAAGCTTATAAGTAGGATAAAACCCGAGGTATTTTTTTTGTTTCTAAGTTTATGGATGGGTATTTTTTTTGTTGTATCAACTCCCCCATTTCAGGCGCCTGATGAATATTTTCATTACTCTAGAGTTTTACAAATATCAGAAGGGCAGTTTTTGCCCGTCAAACAAGGGAATGTAATCGGGGCATACCTAAGTAAAGACCAGAAAGAATTTTTACACATAGTTTACGAGAAACCCAAAGGACTTAGTGAGATGATCAAACTTCTTGGTCAAAGAGACTCACAAGTAACAAATTCATTTTCTCGGGGCACAACCACTTATAATCCTATAATATATACCCCGCAAGTCCTTGGTGTTATAGTGGCTGAATCGTTTCACGCCAACCAACCACAAGCCTTTTACCTTGCCAGACTTTTCGCGCTGATTTTTTTTGTTGTAGTTGTTTACTTTGCGATTAAGATGCTGCCTATCAAAAAATGGTTTTTTGTTGCCATCGCTACTTTACCAATGGTGTTATTTCTTGCGGCCTCGAATTCAGCAGATGTGACGGCAATCAGTGTGTTTATTTTTATTGTGGCATTCTTCTTGCACCTTTTATCTAAAAGCAAGATGAGCAAAAATGATTATTTCATTATTATTCTAACCACATTGTTTATTGCCGCCCTGAAGGCACCCTACTTTTTCGTTGTGTTTCTGTATTTCTTTATTCCTAAAGATAAATTTATTAAACCAAAAGATCGTATATATATATTTCTAGTTTTACTTTTTATACTAGTGTCTGTAAACCTGTTGTGGGTATTTCTTACCAGAGAGTATAATGCAATTGCAATCGGAAGAGCAATGTATCCAACTATTTTGTCTGACCCGCGGGCACAAAAGAATTTTATTATTGGACATCCACTTCAATATACAAAAGTTTTTATAAAAACCATATGGCAGCAGGGCAATTATTATATTAATAGTTGTATAGGCGTGTTGGGACCCCTAACGGTATGGTTTAATCAGCTTATATATACTTCTTATATGGTTGTTATTGTCACTACTTTGTTGGGTGAAGCTCCTAACACTGTTCATATAAATAAGAAAACCAAGTTAGCAGCTCTATTTCTATTTATCTTTATTGCTACTTCTATTATCACAGTCATGTATATAACATGGACTCCACTAAAATTAAGTATTGTTGAGGGAGTGCAGGGCAGATATTTCATCCCCCTGTTATTCTTATTGCCTATTTTCACAAAAGGACTTTTTTATACAAAGATAAATAAACAAGTTAGTTTTCCTTTGTTTGTAATGGGAGCAATTGTCGGCCTGTCATTATTGGTTGGTTTAAAGTTCTTCATTTTTTATCAGTAAGGTTTCTTGCAGAAATTTCCAACAGCTTGATATTGAATCTCTATCCAATTTGTGCTAAGATTTACCAGTGATAAAGAATAATTATTATAACCTTATCAAAGAGCTGGCAATCACTGATTTTAAAATCAAGTACCAAGAATCTATACTTGGATACATCTGGTCATTGGTGAAGCCCCTTGCCTACTTTGGAGTCCTATATATAGTTTTTACTAGAGTATTTAAGCTTGGCAACTCAATCCCTTATTATCCCATCTACCTGTTGCTAGGCGTTATACTTTTTGGTTTCTGGGCTGACGCAACCCAAACAGCGATGAACTCGATAGTCAGTCGGGGCGACCTGATAAGAAAGGTTTATTTCCCGCGGATTGTGCTGGTAATTTCTTCTACCATTACATCGGTCATAACTCTGCTTCTTAATCTTATAGTTGTTTTTGTCTTAGCGGTTTTTGCCCATGTTCATTTTACGTGGGAATCTTTATGGATGATCGTACTTCTTTTTGAATTTTATGTTTTTATCGTGGGCGTTTCTTTTTATTTGGCTGCTTTGTTTGTAAAGTTCAGAGACGTTGGGCATATTTGGGAAGTGGCGAACCAAATCTTCTTTTATGCCACCCCCGTCGTTTATCCCCTGAAAATCGTTCCTGACCGTATGGGAAAAATTATAATGCTTTCGCCGCTGGCGCAGATTATACAAGATTGCAGAACGGTTGTTTTGGGATTTGACGCCACCAGCACAAGCCACTACTGGAGGTTCTACATTATGCCTCAGATTTTAGTAGCCGTGTTGCTCGTGTCCGGCTATTTTATCTTTAGAAAAATGGCGGTTAGATTTGCAGAGGAGGTGTGATGGAGAAGGATGTTGCCATCCAAGTGGAAGGGCTATACAAGGACTTCAAGATTCCCCATGAAAAACACAACAGCCTGAAGTCCGCCACGCTTAACCTTTTCAAGAGAAAGAGATACTCTCTGCATAAAGCGGCCGAAGACATTAATTTTGAGGTAAAAAGCGGTGAGTTCTTTGGCATTATCGGGAAAAACGGATGCGGGAAAAGCACACTGCTAAAAATGCTGGCCGGCATTTATGTGCCGGATGCGGGAAAGATTACCATAAGCGGCAGACTCTCGCCCTTTCTGGAGCTTGGAGTCGGATTTAACCCGGACCTGACCGCCAGGGACAATATTTACCTAAATGGAACCATTCTGGGCCTTAGCCGCAAAGAAATTGACGAAAAAATAGATGAAATTATCGCATTTTCCGAGTTGGAAGAATTTGTAGACCAAAAGCTAAAAAACTTTTCCAGCGGCATGCAGGTGAGGCTTGCATTTTCTGTTGCCATCCAAGCCCATGCGGATATCTTGCTCATCGACGAAGTATTGGCCGTAGGGGATGCGGCATTTCAGAAAAAGTGTTTTGATGTTTTCAGGGATCTTAAAAAACAAGGGAAAACGATAGTTTTTGTAAGCCACGGGATGGATAGCATTGAACAGTTTTGCGACAGGGTAATGCTTATCGACAATGCAAAGATTGCAGACATCGGAGACCCCAAGCGAGTGATTTATAGTTACAACACATTGGGTTTACAGCAAAAGGCATCCCCAAAAAAGGAAGAAAAGTCAGACAGCCGTTGGGGCAACAAGAAAATCGAGGTAGAGAATTTTTCTTTGTATGATGACAAGGGGAATAGCTCGAGAATTTTTGATGCAGGCTCTACGATCAACGGATCATTTAGCCTAAAGGTGCGAAACGCTAAAACTAAGCAGTTAGCGGCAGCCGTTGAAATCACCGTAGCTCTATATGATGTCAGAAATAATTTGACTCTTACGGATTCAAGGCGGCTTAAGCCGGAGGATTTTGAGCAAAAAATTAATTTTTCGATTGATATGCCCAAACTCCAGGAAAATAAATTTTATTTTTCAGTGGTTGTCCGCAATGCCAAAAGCAATGAAGTTTATGATGAAAGGAGTAAGGCGTATGAAATATATTTAAGAAACAAGATGACAAACCCTGCTCTTTTTGCCTCTAAAAGCTTTTGGTATCCAAAAGTGGATATTTTGGGCATGTTAAGAATACGAAACGAAGAAAATATCATCCGGGATACTTTGGATCATTTGAGCCAATTTGTTGACAAAATAATCGTTTTTGACGATGCAAGCACGGATAAAACATTGGACATTGTTTATAATCACCCTAGCGTTATAGACGTGATTGAGAATAAGACCTGGAAGAAAAACCGGGTGGAAGAAGAAACGGCCAACCGCCAAGCGCTTTTAAATCTCGCGCAAAAGTTTAGCCCCGAGTGGATTTTTTATGCTGATGCCGATGAAAGATTTGAGGGCGATATAAAACAGTTTTTAAACAGCGGCGAGGCCAAAAACGTTGATGCCATACGGATCAGCCTTTTTGATGCATATATGACAGAGAAAGACAAAAAGCCTTTCAAAAAAGGAGACAAACTGCTCAACTTTAGAAAATACTTTGGGCTTGAGAGGCGAGATATTTTGATGATTTGGAGGAATAAGCCGGAAGTAACTTTCGAAGGCCTTGATCAAAGGGAACCGAGAGTCGACGGCAAGATTATAACCAAGTTTTACTGCCAACACTATGGAAAATCACTCTCAGAAAAGCATTGGGAAGAAACATGTGATTATTATGCCAAAAATTTTCCGGAGCATTACTCCGTGAAGTGGGAAGCAAGAAAAGGGAAAGCCATACATGAGAAATCTGATTTTGAGACCCCTCTCTATATATGGGAAAAAGTAAGGAAAAATGGCCTGCAAATACATCCGGCAACTGAAATCGGTAAGGGGATTAAATGAAAATCCTTGTGGTTACGCAATATTTGGATGATTTTGCCGGGACCGAGCTTTTTGTCTTAGATCTTGTGAAGGGGCTAAAAAAAAGAGGGCATAAAGCCTTTGTTTTTTCTCCTGTTTTAGGGGGGGTTGCAAAGGAAATAAAGAAGGCGGATATCCCTATCACGGATAATATCTCAGATTATAGAAATGAAAAATTTGATATTATACACGCCCAGCACCACCCGACAACTATTCTTGCCCGCGCCGCCTTTCCGGATACACCCATGATTTTTATGTCTCACGGTGTTTTGCCGGACATTGAACAGCCGCCCCCGATTGATTTGGGGATATCAGGATTTGTCGCTGTTAGCGAGGAAGTTAAAAATCACCTTGGCCAAAGGTATAACATTCCCGGTGAGAAAATAACAATAGTTAGAAACGGCGTTGATCTAAATAAATTTAAAGTTAAACGAAAAACCAAAGAGAAGCTTGAGAGCATTCTGGTTATCAGCAATAGGTACAATGATCAGACGAGAGAAACTATAGAAGGCGCCGCAAGGAGCCTTGGAGCATCATTATTACACATAGGATTGCCCGAAAATCCGGTATGCAACACGCTTCCATTTATCGAAAAGGCAGACTTGGTTATAAGCCTCGGGTGCGGATCGCTGGAAGCTATGGCATGCGCAAGAAATGTTGTGGTTTACGATATCAATGGGGGGGATGGATTTATTGATGAAAAAAACTTTTTTGAGGTTAGAAAAAATAATTTTTCCGGCAGGCGTTTTCATTATAAGTATAATCAAAGTGATTTGGCCAAAGAACTTTTGAAATACAACCCTAAAATCGGTGAAAAACTCAGAAAAATTGTCACAAAAGAACAAAGTTTGGAAAATACGATTCAATTGCTTTTGGAAGCGTACAAATCGGCAAGCGCCACAGATGCCAAACGGGACCTGGCAAAATGGCAGAAGGCAGGCGGCATGAAAAAGTTGGCGGAGTTTACTCTGAAAAAGGAACTTGCCTTTGATCAATACGGAAGATATGCGCTAATTCAGAAAATAATTGATAACAACCGCAATTTAAATGAGAAAGTTAAGGTGCTTGATATCGGCGGCCGGGGCAACATCCTGAAGAAATTTCTGCCGGAAGATGAAGTTTTTTATCTGGACCCGAATGTTGACACAAATGACAAAAACTATATTCGAGGGGAAGGATGCCTTATCCCTGAAGATAACGGGAGCTTTGACTGGGTTGTATCGGCCGATGTTTTTGAGCATATTCCAAAGCCGGAGAGGGGTAAATTTTTGTCAGAAAATTTGAGGGTTGCAAGAAAAGGGGTGGTCCTGGTTGCTCCGTTTTATTCCGAGAAGGTTCAGGAAGCCGAAAAAAACGCAAACGCAAACTACAAAATCTTAACCGGCAAAGATCATGTCTGGTTAAGGGAACATATCGCAAACGGCCTGCCCGGGGAAGATGAGATAGAAAAAGCTTTATCGGGCATGAAATATGCATACCAGAAGATTAACAACAATGCGCTAATTTTTTGGGAATTTCTTACTAATGTGGGATTTTTGGCTGCCCACAATTTTACATCTGATATAGAGAGAAAATTTGAAGCCCTAAACTTGTATTATAACTCGCATGTTTTCCCAAAGGATCATATAGGAGACTCTTATAGAAAAGTTTACTTCATAAAAAAAGATAAGCATCTCAAAAATATGGTTATGGAGAAGGAGGAAGGATCCGACATAGGCGCTCTCCAGGTAATCATGCGGAAGAGCTTTTCTATAATTGACGGCATAAATAATGAGGAACGCCAACATATTAGCAATATGCGGGAAGACATTAAAAACCTTGGTGTTAGGAGCCAGCAGAGAATTGAAGCTTTGGAAGAAGGTTTACGGGAAAAAGCAGAGGTTATAGCCAGGCAGAACCAAGAGATTTTGGCCATGCAAAACTCCAAGTTTTGGAAGCTGAGGAATGCATATGTGAGGTTTGGGCCGAGGAGAGCCGGGAATGTTTGGCGAAGGGGCATAACGGTACTCAGGCGCGATGGGCTGCCTTTATTTTTAAGGAAGGCCTGGTATTTCATTTATTTTGAGAAAAAAATCCCACAGCAGTATCCTGAATATCAAAAGTGGATTAAGCATAATGAGAGAATAACCGCCAAAGAAGCCAAGGCGGAGATTCAAAAGTTTAAATACAAACCCAAGATTTCCATTATTGTTCCCGTTTATAACATTGACCCCAAGTGGCTGAACAGATGCATCGAGTCGGTAAAAAATCAGTATTACCAAAACTGGGAACTTTGCCTGCATGATGACGCCTCGACTAAAACGGAGACAGTCAACTGCTTGAAATCATGGCAAAAAGTAAATGACTCGAGGATTAAAATTAGTTTCGGCAAGAAAAACCAGCACATTTCGGGAGCCTCAAATGAAGCCTTGAAGCTGGCAACCGGTGAGTTTATAGCCTTGATTGATAATGACGATGAGATTGCGCCATTTGCCCTTTACGAAAACGTGAAACTCTTGAACGAACACAAAGACGCCGACTTTATTTATAGCGATGAAGATAAAATGAACGGCCATGGCAAAAGATGGGAGCCGTTTTTCAAACCGGACTGGTCGCCGGAACTTCTGCTTTCGCAAATGTACACCTGCCATCTGGGTCTTTACAGAAAGTCTATTGTCGATAAAATAGGAGGCTTTAGAAAGGGTTATGAAGGGGCGCAGGATTATGATTTGGTTCTTAGATTCGTTGAGCGCACCAAGCCGGAGAAAATATTTCATATCCCAAAGGTTCTCTACCACTGGCGGGCTATAGAAGGATCAACCGCCAGGCTGGCTTCCGACAAGGATTATGCCGCCGAGGCGGCCCAAAAGGCGCTCCGGGATTATCTCAAAAGAAACGGGCTAGCCGGCGAGGTGATGGACGGACCGGTGCCGGGATTTCACAGGGTAAGGCTGGACGTTAAGGGATTTCCGATGGTTTCCATCATTATTCCTTTTCGGGACAAGGTTGAAGCGCTCCAAAAATGCGTTAGGAGCATCCTTGCAAAGACCGACTATGATAATTATGAAATTATATTGGTTGACAATCAAAGCAGGGAAAAAGTCACTAAGGATTATTTAAAAGAAATATCCGCTAACTCCAAAGTCAGAGTTCTGAGTTATGACAAGCCTTTTTGCTTCTCTTCCATTAACAATTATGCGGTTAATAAGTCTAGGGGCGAATATGTTCTGCTTTTAAATAATGACATCGAAGTGATCACCGGCGAGTGGCTGCGGGCGATGCTTGAGCAGGCGCAAAAGGAAGGCGTGGGCGCAGTTGGCGCCAAGCTTCTCTATCCGGACGGGCGCATCCAGCATGCCGGCATAATACTTGGCACTGGCATTGCCGGGCATGCTTTCAAGGGATTTCAGGACGGAGAGCCGCACTATTTCAAGCACGCCGAAGTAATCAAAAACTACAGCGGAGCTACGGGGGCATGCCTTATGGTCAAAAAAAGTATTTACAAGGACTTGGGAGGATTAAATGACAAGGCGTTGAAAATTGCCTACAACGATGTGGATTTTTGTCTGAGATTGCTTCAGGCCGGCTACAGAAACGTGTTTACCCCATATGCCAAGCTGTACCACTTTGAGTCATACAGCCGGGGTAATGATGAGGAGTTCAAAAAGACAAATCCAAAGGAATATGAGAGAGTTCTGGCCGAGCGTGAGTATATGTATCAAAACTGGCCCGAACTTATCAAAAACGACCCCTATTATAGTCCGAATCTCACGAGAAAACATGAAAACTTCGGTATCAATACCGATTTTTAAGGCGGATTATGAAAGTAAGCGTTATCATACCAACGTACAACAATATCGCGCTGACAAAGAAATGTCTGGCGGCGCTTCAGAAAAATACAGCAGACGCGCATTTAAACGATGTCATTGTTGTTGATAATGCCTCTGTTGACGAAACGCCGAAATTCCTGGGTAGCCAGGACCGGGTCAGGGCAATATGCAACAAAAAGAACCTCGGCTTTTCCAAGGCCATCAATCAGGGGGCGGAAAAAGCAGAGGGCGATGTCCTCGTTTTTTTAAATAACGATACCGAGGTTCAGGCCGGATGGCTGGAGCCCCTGCTTGCGGCGCTGGCAAAAAAGGGCGCGGCGATTGCCAGTCCGAAAATGCTATTCCCAAGCGGAAAGGTTCAGCATGCAGGCATCGTCATTTCAAACGATTATATCCCCAGGCATATCTACTACAATGAAAGTACGGGTAAAGAATATGTGAACAAAATCCGGGAGTTTCAGGCAGTTACGGCGGCATGCATGGCTATAAAAAAAGATATTTTTGTTAGCGCCGGCGGTTTCGACGAGAAATATTTAAACGGCATGGAGGACATCGACCTTTGCCTTAGGGTGAAGGAGCTTGGTTATAGAATTTTCTACTGCCCCGAGAGTGTTGTGGTGCATCACGAGAGTGTGAGCGCGGGGAGATTTAAGGCGGTAAACAAAAACGAGGAGATATTTTTAAAAAGGTGGAAAGGCAGGGTTATCCCCGATGAAGAGAAATATTACCGCGAGGATGGATTCGGGTGGTTTTATATCAAGAGCAGAAACCTAAGGAATAAATATCTGATTGGCAGCGGACGAGCGAAAGATAAGCCATTTTCATTTAAATTAATGAGAGTGATTTATCTGGCATTCCATAGAATTATCCTTGGCGCGAAGCTTGTTTTGAAGCTGGATTTTAAGACGTTGTCAAAAAAGATTAGGAAGGCGCGGGATGCAGGTTAGTGTCATTATGCCGGCGTATGACGGCGAAAGGTTTATAAAGGAATCTATAGAGTCCATTTTGGCCCAGACTTTCAAAGATTTTGAGCTGGTTGTGGTTGACGACGGGTCGACGGACTCAACGCTCGAGATCGTAAAGTCATTTGACGATGAACGCATTAAATATTTTCACAAAGAAAATAGCGGCAATCAGGCAATTCCCAGAAACTACGGAATAAAAAAGGCTCAGGGCGAATTTATCGCTTTTTGCGATCAGGATGACCTATGGTATCCGGAAAAATTAGAGAAACAGATGGCGGTGATAATTCAAAATTCAACCCGCCTGTCGGACGGGCAGGAATTCAAAATTCAAAAAGGCCTGGATTCTCTGCCTCGCCGGCAGGCGGGCCGCCGGAGTTTATCCGCCCGTAGCTTTGCGAAGGAGGGCGGGAATGGCAAGGCCATTGGCATTGTGGTAACCTCTGCCGATATTGTTAACCGGCAGGGGGCCAAAATCGGCGAGCGTCTGGTGCCTGCAGGTTTTATGGATGCGCCGGAGAGCTTTCGAAAGCTTCTGGAGGAAGATTTCATTACGGCCTGCTCGGCGCTGGTTCCGAAAAAAGTGATCGAGGAAGTGGGCCTTCTAAACGGGGACTTAAACGGCAATGATGATTACGACTTGTGGCTCAGAATTACAAGAAAATATGGCATTTTCGGTATCGGTGAACCTTTGTGCGCCTGGAGAAGGTCCGGAGAATCATTCTCCCGCGACATGAGCCGGATATTTAAGGAAAACGAAAAAATATTCAACCGGTTAAAAGCCGGGGACGCAAAGGAAAAATCATTAATTGAAAAAGGCGCAAACCTGAACCTGGCAAGACTATTCGTTGCCTATTTAAGGGAGAAGCAATATGATCAAGCTAAGGAAACTTTGCAAAGGATTCAGGCTTTTGAAGGAATGGCGCAAGTAAAGTTCGCGATGAAAATCTTCGGGTTGTCGCCGGGTTTTGCAAGATTGGGGCTCTTGCTTGTGAATGCTATAAAGAAAAGATCATAAATATGCCGGAGAGAGTATGGAAAAAGTAAAGATATTAAAGACAGAAATAACGCCGGTGACGGCCAGTGAACTCAAGGCAAAAATCGGTTCTTTGCTGGTTGGCGCGCATCAACGCAAGATCGGCAAGGTAAATACGGAATTTCTGCTGAGGGCGTTAAGCGTTGATATGTTTTGCGACACCCTAAACAATTGTGACTACAATATTGCCGATGGCAAAGGCGTCTTATGGGCCGCGAAATATCTGTCTTTGCCCTTGACAACAATACCATTTCTCCGGCAGATTCAGTCCATATGGCAGATGGTTTACTCGGGCGCGAGTCTCATCTTTTATCCCAAATACTGCCGCAAGCCGATACCTGCGAACATTCCCGGGATAGACGCCCTGTATCTCATGCTTGAAGCCGCAGAGGACGCGGGTGAAGGCGTATATTTTTTTGGCGCGGAAGAAGGGGTATTGCCAAAGGCCATTAAAGAACTGCGAAAGAAACTCCCGAAACTAAAAGTTAGCGGTTTTCACCACGGCTTCGATTATAAGGACAAGGAGATTGTGGCCGATATTAATAAGTCAAAGGCGAAACTTTTGATCGTAGCCATGGGCTCGCCGAAGCAGGAATACTGGATTCGCGACAACTTGGACAAGCTGGAAACTGTCAGGGTGGCTGTGGGCGAAGGCGGTTCTCTTGATAGGATCGCCAATCCATCCGAGAAGGCGCCAAAATGGATGCAGCAGGCAAGCCTGGAGTGGCTGTGGAGGCTTTTTACGGGCAAAAACAGGACCGGGGAACCGGGGAAAAGAGCAAAAAGCCGTTTAGGAAGGATCTGGAACGCCGTGCCGGTTTTTATATTTAATGTGGTAAAGTTTAAGCTAGGCGACCGGGAGATTAGAAATTAGGTAATTAGGGAATGGTTCAACGGGAACCAGGAAGTGTTAATGGCAAAGAAAAAAATATTAATTGTCTATAGCGGCGCCAAATATCAGGGCGGTATAGAGGATTATTTGGAAAATTTGTTTAAATTTTACGATAGGAAAAGGGTCGAACTGATTCTGGCCAGCCTGGGTGAATGGCCTTTGTGCGGCAGAATAAGGAAGGCAAAGGGCAAAGTTTTTGTTTTGCCGAGAGGCCGTATCCGCCCGCAAACATTTTTCGACCTGAAGAAGCTGACCGCAAATGAAAATATTTCTCTTGTGGTTTCCCAAGGCGTTGTCGCAAACTTCTACAGCCGGCTTGGCGCCAGGCTGGCCGGTGCGCCTCATCTGACAGCGGTGCACAGCGACCTGGCGGCAGAATATTCTAACCCCTTCATACGTTCGCTTTATCGGCTGAGCGATTTTCTGACCCGGCCGTTCACAAAGCGTTATATCGCCGCTTCCAAATATTTAAAGAAAACCTTGGTCCAAAAAAGAATCGGGAAAGACAAAATTACCGTTATTTATGATGGAGTAAATCCAAGAACAGAAGGACCGAAGAACAGAAGGACCGAAGAACGGAAGAGCGGAAGAACAGAGGACCGGGAAGAGATTATCATCGGGTCTCTCGGACGATTGGACAAGGTGAAAGGTTATGATAATTTGATCAGGGCTTTTTCGATGCTGGAAAATACCGATGCCAAACTTATGATTTGGGGCGAAGGGAAAGAGAGGGAAAACCTTGAGGCGTTAATCAAAAAGTTGGGTCTGGAAGATGTGGCGGAAATGCCCGGGCATATCGATCCGGCTGAAGCCCTTCGGAAAATGGACATCTACATCCAGCCTTCAAGAAGCGAAGGCTTGGGGTTGGCTGTCATTGAGGCTATGCTGGCCGGGAAGCCGGTTGTGGTGACGCCCGCCGGCGGGTTAAAAGAGATTGTGAGAAACGGGGAAACGGGGATCGTTGCCAAAAGCGCCGGACCAAAAGCGATCGCTGATGCCATAAAGCAGGCTTTTGATGGCTTCGAAAACGTTGAAGGGATGATTGAAAAAGCGCGCGAAGAAGCGAAAAACAAGTTTTCAGCCAAGCGCTCCGCCGAAGAAACAATCAAAACATATTTAGAAACATTACAAACAATAGAGAAAACGGTACAAAAATAGTATAATGCGCTTACATGTTTTATATCATACCCCTTAGTTTGGCAGCCAGTTACGTTCTATGCTTTGTGGCCAGGAAAATGTTGGTGCATTTCAATGTGCTGGCTCATCCGGGGGAACGCAAAATACACAAAGTTGCTATTCCCGAGGGCGGCGGGATAGCTATATTTATAACTGTGATGGCGGTTTCTTTTCTTTATCCTGGCTACAAGCCTGAATTTCTGGGTTTTTATATCGGGGCCGCAATAATGTTTTTGATGGGCTTACTCGACGACATCTTTGACGTTAGGGCAAGGTACAAGCTTTTGGGCCAGATCGTTGCGGTTGCTCTTGCGATGTATTTTGGCCTGACGATCCAGTTTGTGACCGGGCATGACAGCGTCATTCACATCGGAATTCTTTCCATCCCCCTCACTTTTTTATGGTTACTTGGAGTAACAAACGCCATCAATTTAATCGACGGTCTTGACGGCCTGTCCGGAGGAGTCGGCGCGATAGTGGCTATTGTTTTGGGTATTGTGGCTCTCGGCCAGGGAAGAGCGGATGTGGCGGCTCTGGCATTTATCCTGGCGGCGGCGACAATAGGCTTTCTGCCGCATAACTTTTCCGGGAAAAGAAAAATGTTTATTGGCGACACCGGATCCCAGTTCTTGGGTTTTTCGCTTGCCTCCCTGTCGATTCTCGGAGTTACGAAGGTAGCTGCCACCTTTGTAATGCTAGCGCCGATTATGATTTTGGCCATCCCTATCTTTGATACCTTGTTTGCCATTGTTCGCAGAACCAGAAACGGCCAGAAAATTTTTGTGGCGGATAGAGGACACTTGCACCACCGGCTGCTAGACCTCGGTTTTACAGAGAGAAAAGCGGTAACCTTCATATATTACGTCACTATTCTTTTGGGTTTTGTGGCGGTTTTGTCTACAAAGCTGCCGCCCAGGAGTTCATTGGTTCTATTCGCCCTGACTGTGGGAATGATTGCCGCAATATCGGTAATGCTTTCCAGGCAGCGCAAGACGACTTAAGCCAAGGCTTTTTCTATTTGAGGAGTCATTTGCTTTTTCCTGGAAACTACGCCGGGCAGGGTGGCTAAACCGTTTTCTGTATTTGCGCCATAGGCTTTTCGGATGATTTCTTTCTCTGCCGTTCCGGGCATAAACATTACCGACTCGTTATTTAAGATATCGACCACGGCAAAGAAAATGAAGTCGAGTCCATCGCTTTTCTTCTTGTTTTTTAGGGCGCCCAGGATTTCCTCCCCGCGCTTTATTACCGCATCGGGCTTGACGGTTTCCCAGACGCCGATGCCAAACTTTTTGCCCTTTGCCTCAAATGTTTTGTAGTCGCATTCCACAATTTCGCTTATTTCCATGCCGGCGATATCAGACTTTGCTTCAAACATCGCATCCGTAAAGCTGTCTACATCGAGCCCGGCTGTTTTATTTAAAAAATCAACCGCCCCTTTGTCATCGTCATGTGTGGTCGGGGAAGTAAGCTTTAAGGTGTCCGAGAGGATGCCGGCGATTAAAATGCCCGCCATCTCTTTGGTTATTGCAACTCCTTTTCTTTGAAATATGCCGGTAATAATTGTGGATGTGCTGCCGACGGTTTTGATTCTTACACTTATCGGTTGGCTGGTTTTTAGCCCTCCCAGTTTGTGGTGGTCGATAATGCATTGAATTTCATTAACTTGAATGTTTGGTGAGATTTGCGAAGGCTCATTGTGATCGACTAAAATAACTTTCTTCTCTCCTTCCGGGATTATCTCCGGCACCGCCAAGCCAAAATTTTTTAAAACAAACCCTGTTTCACGATTAATCGGGCTTGCGATTGCGGGCTGGCAGTCCTTGCCCATTTGTTTTTCCAGGTATGACAAAGCAATGGCCGAGACAACTGAATCGGTATCATTGTTTAAGTGGCCGACGATAAAAGTTGGCATATTTTTCTCCCTTTACTGCTCGTATTTTATCATTTCCGGCAAAAATCTAAAAGATTGAAACTATTTTTATAACACTAAAGGTTTACAAGGCGGGAAAATCGATGCTATTATTTACTTAATTAGTTATGAAAAAGATAAAAGCAAAAATAGATAAATTTGAAGGTGAATGGGCCGATGTTTCAACGGAATATGGCAACTTCAAAATTCCCGGAGAAATGCTTCCTGACTGCCGGGAAGGTGGCGTTGTCTATATATCGGTTGCAACCGAAAATGCGAAGAATGAAGATCGGGAAGAAGTGGCGAGAAACCTTTTGAATGAAGTTTTGAAGGAAGAATGAAATAGTAATCAGGCGCATGTAATGAAGAAACCGGAATTATGGCGGCAAAGAAGAAAAAAGTAAATTTGTTTAATAACAGAAAGCTGATGTACGCATACATCGCTTTCTTTGTCATCGCCGCAACCTATGTCCTTGCTTTGACCGCGAGTTCCTATGCCTATGAAAATAGGATTTACCCGGGAGTTTCCGTTGCCGGCATTTACCTGGGTGGCAAAACCAGGCAAGAAGCGAAAAAAGAATTATCCCAAAAGGTCAGCGCGCCTAAAACGGTTACGCTATCGGGCGCCGGGCAATATGATCTCGGACCGGAACTCGCCGTACGCTATAACATCGATAAATCAGTCGATGACGCTTTTGACGTCGGGCGCAGCAATGGCTTAAATCCGATTAAAAAATATAATGTGAATCTGCCTTTGGAGGTGAGCTTCGATCATGACGCCTTGACGGCGGCCCTGATCAATGTCTCCTCGGCTGAGAATGAGCCGGTAGAGGACGCTTCGATCTATATGCAAGGAGGCGCCGTCAAAGCCAACAGGGAGAGTGTGGGCAGCAGAGTTCTTTTGGGAGAAAATATAGAAATGGTCGAAAACGGCCTCGGCAATATGAAGTCCAGCTTCAATCTAAAGGTTAAAACAATGCAACCGATTATTACAGAACAGGACATCGCTCTGGCGCAGTCGGAGGTGCAGGAAATCTTGTCCAGAAAAATCGTTTTGAAAGACGGGGGTGAAAGCTACCCCGTATCAAGCGCCGATCTGGCAAGCTTCATCAACTTCAAAAGGAGCGGACCGGCGTCCTCGGTTGAAAATTCCCTACCTATAGAAAATATCTTTCCGCTTGAAACTAATGATGAGATTATTAGCGTAGGCTTTGATCGGGCTAAGGTCAGAGACTTCGCCGTTCGTCTCTCGGGGCAGATAAATCAGGATGCTGCAAATGCAAAGTTGGCTGCTAGCGATGGCAAGGTTCAGGTGGTTGCCGCAAGCCGCGATGGCAAATCGGTCAAGATAGACGAACTTGCCTCAAGACTCAGTGACGCCCTGGAAAATGGGAAAGAAGAAGTGGATATTCCGATCGAAGTAACTAAACCGGAGGTTTCAAGTGACAATTTAGATAAACTTGGGTTGAAAGAGTTAATCTCAACCGGCTGGACGGACTTTTCCGGTTCGCCGGAAAATAGAATACATAACATTGATGTCGGAGCAGCTAGATTTAACGGAGTTTTGATAAAGCCGGGCGAGGATTTCTCCTTCGATGATACTTTGGGTAATGTTGACGCCTCGACGGGCTACCTGCCCGAGCTGGTTATCTTAAAGGACAAAACCGTGCCGGAGTATGGCGGAGGGCTCTGCCAGGTGTCCACGACAGCTTTTCGGGCGGCCTTAAATGCAGGATTGCCGATTCTCGAGCGAGCCGCGCACGCTTATCCGGTTGGTTACTACAAGCCTTATGGAGTGGATGCCACCATTTACCTTCCTTCCCCGGACTTAATATTCAAAAATGACACGCCGGGCTATATTCTCATTCAAACCCGCATTGCCGGCAACAGGCTTTACTTTGACTTTTACGGCACGAAGAAACCGGGCTCAATCAAGTTTGCCGGAGATGCCGCCGGCACTCAAGGCGTCTCAGACACCGCCGAAGGGCTGACGCCGACAATAACGGAGCAGGAAGCCAGGGGCCCAAAATCCTTCACGGCTACTTTTTACCGCCTGATGTATGACGCCGCGGGAAAACTGATCAAAACCAACTTCTGGGTTTCGAAGTATGATTCCCCGGACAAATACCCGCACTAAATAATTAATAATTCTCAATTCAAAATTCACAAAAGAAGACTGCGATTTACTACACTAAACTATATTAGCGTAGTGGTTTCTGATGTCTAGGAAATCCAAAAACTCCAGGAGAACAAGGACAGTCCTTGCTTCCGCATCTTGCAAGGTGTGTCCTTATGGGTAATAAAAAACTCTTGCATAAGTTTTTTCAATTTATTATAATTACTTTCGTGAAAAGAAAAATGATTCAAAACAAATACTGGTTTACTTGCATGGCTTAGCGCTTTGTAGGTATTTTGTTGGTTGAATCAAAATAGTCGAGTCCCTACAAAGCGGGGCTATTTTTTATTGTTTAAAAAATAGCCTTTGCCGGTCTAGGGACCTTTTTGTACCTTAAAAGCTATCGTAATGAGAGGATGCAGATGACTTCGTTTTGCCATGGTAAATTTTTTGTCAGCAACAGATCAGATAAGGAGGACGTGGTGGAAGATGCCAAAAAAAGAGTTCTTGAGGCAAAGATCAGATTGGCGGCACGGCTTTATTACAATGCAAATGGCGACAAGGAGGAGCAACTGATTGTACTGCTAGAGTTGTCAAACCAATTTCTGAGTTATGAAGGAACCCAAGAGCAGCTTAACAATCTGTTAAACGAAAAATGAGAGGAGAGGTCCATGTTTTGGATGGATGATGACGGCTTATTTGGGCTTGTTGCGGAGAGGGAGCAAGCCACACACAAGGCAAGAAGATTGGCGCAAACGAAACGTCTGATAAAGAAGTTCATCAAGGCGCGCATAGCAAATGATATGGATAGTATGCGCCAGGCTGGTTTTATGCTCATTCCTCTTTTTAACCGCTGTACGGTTGATGAAATCAGGGAACTTTTCCTGGGAATAGAAAGGGAAGTTGGCTATCGATAGCAATCCGGGCCGCTAGACATTTGTCTGGCGGCCCAAAATCTTCAGAGTTGATTTTTCACCCAAATTTAAGTATAATATGCAAGTATTTGCACCTCAAGATTTGATCCCGGGTAGCTTCAGCCAAAGGCTGATCAGCCTTTGGCTGACAGTGTTTGGTAGAGCAGTTTCCGCCCGAGGCGGACCAGCCTTTTGAAAGAATCATCTGCCTTTGGCATGAGGCTGGGGCTGCACCTTGAAAATATGATAAAATTGTAATTATGTCTGCAGTATATGTGCTGAGAAGCCTAAAAAACCAAAAAAGATATGTTGGTCAAACTTCAAAAGATGTTCTAAAAAGATTGTCGGAACATAATCGGAGCTGTAATAAATGGACAAGAGAAAACAAACTATTTAAGTTGATCTACAGTGAAGAGTATGAGACAAGAACGGAAGCTATAAAAAGAGAACATTTTTTGAAGTCTGGTCAGGGAAGAAGGTGGCTAGACGAGAATATTGTTGATCCCGGGTAGCTCAGTGGTAGAGCAGTTGGCTGTGAGCAATAAATTGCAGCCTCAGGCGGAAACGCCTGAGTGAAAACTGGGTGAATTGTCCTTTTATAGGAATCCGGCATTTATCGTCGGATCGGGAAGCCCTAATTTCAAAATTGAAATGGGTAATCCGCAGCCAAGTCCCGCACATATTTCGCACTTGCTTCGCAAATCGTAGATTGTGCGAAATATGTGCGGGGAAGGTTCAGAGACTAGGTGAATACACCCTAGAGCGCCCAGCACCTAAAATTCATTTGAATAATGGTGATGAGATAGTCCACGCCTGATAGTAATATCGGGGTAAGTGTAACCAATTGGTCGTCGGTTCGAATCCGACCCCGGGAGCCATAGAGAACTATTAGAACACTCTGCGATTGTATCAAAGGGTGTTTTAAGTTCAAAAACAAGCTTTTCACCCTTTAATTTTAGGTTCTGACATACCAAATTGACGAGTTGTCGTTTTTCTTCTGGTTTCGCAACCGAAAACAGCTTTTCGGCATTTTGTGCCAGCTTTAATATATAAGTTGAGGTTAAATAGTATTGTTCATCAGCTCGTTGTAATCGTTGTAGCTTATCCCTAAATGCGTCTTGCTTTGCACGATAACGATTGGTGTTTTGGTCATATTCTTCCTGAGTAATTCCTACAATCGCAAACATCTATAAAATTTCAAAAGTGTTAGGCATTAGCTTAAAAGACCTCTTTTTAACATTTGATAAGTAGCCATTTTTTAATAAAGACGATAAATCTGCTAAAATATTTGGATGGCAACCGACTTAATTTCTTCAATAAGCATAAAACTTAGTGACGAAGTATATAAACTTGTTTCTATCGTTAGGGGTGATGATAAAAGTTTTTACTTTGCTTTTCCGACTTCTGCAATAGCCAGCTCAATTGATAAGGAAATGAACAATCTTAAGTTTTCTTATCACCCAAGCGGTAAGAATCATATGAAAGTGAAGCGAGGCGAGCAAACCATTACTGTGCCCTTTCCTGACAAACCAATGTTAAGCAAGGTTAAGGGAATGATGAACACGAAGTTTGTTATAAGTTTGTTTGATGTTAAGACGATAAACAGCAACAAGCACTTACTTGATAAATCAAAAAGTAAAAGTAAATATGAAACCAAATTTGTAATTGAAGCAAAAGATTACGAACACTTGGCACTGAGGTTTTACTTATCTGAAATGGGTTATTTTGATATAAAAAAAGTAAATCAGCCATTTAAGCAGATTTTGCAGATAGGTCTTAAAGACCTTGAACTTATAGTCGTCGCTACTGACGAATGGCTGGGTGAAAAGCAGGTTGCTCAACAATCAATTTAAGTGCATCAAAGTTGATATCAAGTGTAAAGTTTGGGTTTCCGAACAAGGTCTTTAGGGGGAGCCAGGAAAAATGATCAAGAGTATTCTTGGTCCTTTTTCGTTTTTATGCATAATCCCAGCACCGGTCCAAAAAGACCTGACTCACCTTAAGAGTTTTTATTTCATAAATATTGTTTATAATGTTCTTAGGAGGGGAATGAAAAAACTATCTTTACTTACACTCGCAATTATTTTTTGCTTGTCTGCTCTGGTTCCGGCTTCGAAAGCCCATGCCACCGGCTTTTCCATTACTGCAAGCGGTGATGCCAGCGTTTTTGGGG
>JAJYQQ010000036.1 GCA_021794535.1 bacterium | reverse complement strand
CGTTTTAGTCTTTGTTATTTGTTATTTTCCTCCACCACTCTCCATCTCTTATTTTTACTAAGCGGTCTTGACTCCTCAATCGTTACAATGTCGCCGATCTTAAACTTTCCGTTTTCGTCATGAGCCATAAATTTGCTGGTAGTCTTATATTTCTTACGATAAATAGGATGACTCTTCAAAGCCTCAACCCGGACCACTACTGATTTATCCTGTTTGTCTGAAATGACTGTTCCTTTTAATCTTCTTTTCATTTGGTCTCCTTATCTGCCTCTTCGGCTGCCAACTCTCTTTCTCTTTTCACGGTCAATGCTCTGGCCAGATCTTTCTTCAGTTTCCTGATATCCCTAACCTTGTTTGACTCTTTGGTTGCTACCTCAAAAGAAAGTTTAAGCAATTTTTCTCTGCTGTCTTTTATAAGCCTGTCTAGCTCTTTCTCTTTTTTTCCGGCAATTTCTTTAATCTTCATTTTTCTCCTCCTGGATCTTCTGTATCGTCTTGGTTTTCATCGGCAGCTTGTGTGAAGCAAGCCTTAACGCTTCCCGCGCCTGTTCGACTGATATGCCGTCCATTTCAAATATAATTCTTCCCGGCTTTATAACTACCACGAAATGATCCGGTGCTCCTTTTCCCTTGCCCATGCCGACTTCATTTGGCTTCTTTGTAACCGGCTTGTCCGGGAAAACTCTTATCCAAATCTTGCCGCCTCTTTTGACCGACCTGGTCATGGCTCTCCTGGCAGCCTCTATCTGCCTTGAAGTGAGCCAAGCCGGCTCAATGGCCTTCAGGGCGTATTTGCCAAATGCTATCTGGTTTCCCCTTGTGGCTTTGCCTGTCTGGGGATTCTTTTGGCTCTTTCTAAATTTTGTCTTTTTCGGCATTAACATTACTTCTTCTCTCCTGCCCTATTTTTGGTTACTCCGCCCATATAAATCCAAACCTTGATACCGATAATTCCGTATGTTGTGTGGGCCCGCGCTGTGCCGTAGTCGATGTCTGCGCGAATAGTTTGAAGGGGGATTTTCCCTTCCGATGTAAACTCTTTTCGGGCTATTTCCGCGCCGTTTAACCTGCCCGCCACCATTATTTTCACGCCTTTCGCGCCGGCTTTTAACGCCTTGTCTACTGATTGTTTGATGGCTCTTTTGTAAGCCATTCTTCTCTCAAGCATTGAGGCTATATTCTCGGCAACAAGTTTTGGATTTACTTCCGCATTTCTAACTTCTTCGATATTTATATCCTTTAACTGGGTTGTAATAATTTTCTGGAGGTTCTTTTTCAGGTCAACGGCGCCGGAACCGCCACGGCCGATTAATACGCCTGGCCTTGACGTGTGGATGTTTACCGATACCTGGGCCGCATTTCTTTCAATCTCAACCTTTGCAATGCCGGCTCGCCTCTCAAGATTCTTGGCAAGATAGTCGCGAATGCGCCTGTCTTCGTGGAGATACTTGGCATAGTCTTTCTCGCTGTACCACTTTGATGACCAATTTTTGTTTATCTGCAATCTGAAACTTATCGGACTTACTTTATGACCCACGTCGCTACGCTCCTCTCCTACCAATTACTAATGTTACAAATTTACTAATTTCCATCTTAACTATTTTCCTGCTTACCTAATCCCTAATTTCCTGTTTACTTTTTTTCTTATCCTGAATTTTTTTATTTATCTTTTTTTTCTTTTTCTAATTTTTCCTCTTTAACCGGTTTCTTTACCACCTTCTCGCCACTCTCGACAACTATCGTTACGTGCGAGGTCCTTTTGCGAATAGCGCTTGCCATGCCTCTCGCTCTGGGCCTGTGTCTTTTTAGTGTTGGGCCTTCATCTATCATAATTTGTGAAATTACTAAGTTTTCTTTGCTCATCCCAAAGTTGTTTTCCGCGTTTGCAACTGCAGACTTCAGGGTTTTCTCGATTAGTCTGGCAGCTTTTTTGGGGGTAAATTTCAAAATACCAAAGGCTTCATTTGTTCTTCTGCCCCTAACCATATCGGCAACCAACCTTGTCTTTCTTGGTGATATTCTATTGTATTTTGATACTGCTTTTGTCTTCATGCGTCGCTTACGCTCCTATCCTACTAATTACTTATTTCAAACGAATCTACGAATTTACTTATATTTACGAATTCCATTTGTACTACTTTGTGGTATTTGTAGATTCGTCTAGAATTCGTAATTCGTAGCTCATTTCCCTTTCTTTTGGTCCTTTGCCATTTTGCCGCCGTGGCCTCTGAACTTTCTGGTTATTGAAAATTCGCCCAGCTTATGGCCAACCATATCTTCTGTAATGAAAACCGGGATGTGGTCTTTTCCGTTGTGAACACCGAAAGTGTGGCCGACCATTTCCGGAGAAATGGTTGAGGCTCTGGCCCAGGTTTTGATGACCTTCTTATCATTTCCAAGAGCCATAACTTTTTTCAATAATTTCTCGTCAACAAATGGTCCTTTTTTCAACGATCTAGACATGTTTGCCCCTCTTCCTTCCTCTAACTATCATTTTTGTAGATTTAGCTTTCCTATTTCTGGTTTTAAATCCAAGCGCCGGCATCCCCCAGGGAGTTTTCGGATGGACCAAGCCGATGTCGGTCCCACCTTCGCCGCCGCCATGGGGATGATCAACCGGATTCATAGCTTTACCGCGAACGGTTGGCCTGATGCCCATATGCCTTTTTCTTCCGGCTTTTCCAACTTTTATATTCTTGTGCTCAGCATTTGAAACTTCCCCGATTGACGCCAAACACCTCTCGTCAACCAATCTTTGTTCGCCCGAAGGAAGCTTTATCTGGACATATTTGCCTTCCTTTGCCATCAGCTGAATCTTTGTTCCGGCGCTCCTGGCAAGCTGTCCGCCTCTTCCGGGTGTCAGTTCAACATTATAAATTACGGTTCCGACAGGAATGTCTTTGAGTATCATTCTGTTCCCCGATCTGACTTCCGCTTCTTCTCCGGCAACTATCTTTCTGCCGGCCTTGGCGCCTTTTGGCGCAATCATATAAAATTTTCCGCCATCAACATTTTGAACCAGGGCAATCCTGGCATTTCGGTTTGGATCGTACTCGATCGCTGTAATCTTACCTGTCATGTTGCCTATCATTTTAAAATCAACCAACCTATACTTTCTTTTTGCGCCGCCGCCCTGATGCCTGACAGTAATTTTTCCCTGTAAGTTTCTTCCGGCATTCTTTTTCAGGGGAACCACAAGAGACTTTTCGGGGCTCTTCTTTGTGATGTCCGCGAAGTCGTCCATGCTCATTCGGCGCGTCGCATTTGATATTGGTTTTACCTTTTTTACTGCCATTATATTCCTTTAAATTCCTCTATCTTATCGCCCTTTTTAAGCGTTACGTAGGCCTTTTTGAAGTCTGATCTTTTGCCAAACTTTCGGCCCGCTCTCTTTACCTTTCCTTTTGTAACAACCGTTCTTACATTTACTACCGTTACCTTGAAAAGTTTTTCGATCGCTTTTTTTATCTCGATCTTATTGGCCTCGGTTGCCACTACAAATACATACTTTCCTTCTTCTGCCTTGGCAAAGCTTTTTTCGCTGATAACGGGTTTCTTTAAAATATTTATTAATTCCATTTGATTTCACTTACTAACTTTTTAACCAATCAACTTGCTAACTAATGCCAGGCTTTCACCTATAAAAACCATCTTTCTGGCCCACATCACATCATACGCGTTTAGGTTTTTATAGTCTGTCAATTTAACGTTTTGCAGATTTCTCAGGCTCTTTGAGATGTTTTCATCATTTTTCTCAGCCACAATCAAAACATTTCTGTTTATATCGAGTTTTTTGAACAAACCGGCAAATATCTTGGTGCTCGGCTTTTCCAGCTTAATTTCTTTAATTGCCAAAATGTCTGCATCTTTTTTAGTCGCAAGCGCGGACATGAGCGCTGCTTTTTTCTTTTTCTTTGGCATTTGAAGCTTGAAATTTTGCTCACCGGTCGGTCCGAAAGTAACTCCGCCGCCTCTCCAGATTGGTGATCTTGAAGATCCTGCCCTTGCCCTGCCTGTGCCTTTCTGTCTCCACGGTTTTCTTCCGCCACCCGAAACTTCACTGCGATCCAGTGTTTTTGCCCCGGTTTGCCTTCTGTTTGATCTCATGATATGCAGAGCTTCTGCGAGCAACGCCTGGTTCTCCTTGCCATCAAAGATCTTGGTACTTACCGTACCTTCCGTCTTCTTGCCTGTTTTGTCGTATATTGCTATCTTCATCCTAATTGCTTAATTAACTGTTTTCCTAGCCCTAATCCGCGCTTTTGATTAATAATAATGATTTTCTCGGTCCCGGGATAGCGCCCTTGACAGCAATTATATTGCCTTCCATATCAACTTTCTCAACCCGTAAATTCTTCACAGTTGTTTGGACATGGCCCATCTGACCGGCCATTTTCCTGCCCTTGAAAACATGCTGGGGAAACATGGCGCCGATAGAACCGGGCCTTCTCTGGTTCCTTGAGCCGTGAGTCATCGGACCACGGGCAAAATTATGCCTCTTGATCGTTCCAGCGAAACCTTTTCCCTTGGTGAGACCTGTAACATGAATTTTTTCTCCTTCTTTGAAAACATCGCATGTTATAGTGTCGCCAATTTTCAGATTCTCGCTCTCAATTCTTGCTTCTTTCAAATATCTTGATTTTGACTTTGAGCCCTTTAGGTGCCCCATGAGCGGTTTTGAAAGTTTTTTAGCCTTGCCAAACCCAATCTGGACCGCCTGATAACCATCTTTGTCCGCGCTTTTAATCTGAGTAACAACACACGGTCCGGCTTCGACCAATGTAACAGGAACCATTTCTCCTTTATTGTTGAAATAGTTAGTCATTCCTATTTTTTTGCCGAGTATCGCTCTCATTTTGCGCAACTAAAACCTTTTCGACATACCGACAGTTTCCTTTATAGGACTTGTCCGCACCCCGTTTGTTTTTAATATTATTTCTCTGTTATTTTACGGAGTTTTTCCGCAATTAAATAAACTTGTAAAATTATAGCTAAATCAGAACGAGAAGTCAACTGTTTTCACTTACTCTGTTATCACTTACTCCTGCGCTTTTGCTTCCCGCCTTTCACAATAATCGGAATATTCAGGATTTTCCGGGCCTCCTCCCCCAAAGGAACTTTCCAGCCCAGATTCTCCTTTTTCTTTATGAGATCAAGGAGATAAAAAGGATGCAAATGAATAAAGTTCCCCTTAAAGAAGTATCTGACTTGCTTTTTGTCCTTTTTGGGCAAAAGCTTCAATAGCTCGTTTGTGACAAAGTCGGGCGCAAAAATGTAAACATCGGTTATTTCTTTTCTTATGATTGTGTCGTCGATAAGAGTATCCAGCTCTCTCAAAAATCTGTGCCGAAACTTTGCCTTGTTTACCTCCAGAACGGACCCCGACTCAAAAATTTGCCCGTGGCCCGCGCTTTCAAAAAAGCCCTCTTTGTCAGAATAATGCGGGTAGAGCATCTTGAACTCGCCTGTCATTTCCATAATACCATTGCCGGCAATGTAGAAGTCCGCGGCGTGCAGCCCGGCCACCACAATGAGGGCATGCTTGTTTTCAAATTGAGGTAAATCTCTTGTAATCTTCATATTTCAAAGCTAACACAAAGACCACCCGATTTGATTGTTTGAAGTTATAAATCCGCATTGTTCTCACATAATTTTTTCAGGAAAAAATGAGTGCGGCTGTCGGCTCGAAAGTTTTCTTTTTAAACCTTCTCCGTAATTTTACTTGCCACAAACAATATCACACCTTCACAATTCTCGCGCTTAGAGGCTTGTCATTCCCGCACTGAATCTAGTTCAGCATAAACTCCGGCGGCCTGCCTACCGGCAGGGAATCTAGTCTTACTTTATTCTTTTCCACTTTTTGACAGCAAAAAGTTGAACAAAAACTGCCGGCTACGGTCTTTTCAAAAAGTCGCTTTCTACATTCATTCATCTTTAAAAAAATTAACTCGCAATCTCAAACAAAATTCTTTTTAAAGGTTCATTCACTTGAAAGCTCCTTTTGAAAAACCACGCCGGGTAAGAGATGCCGTTTCTCGGTGTATTGTGAACAGTAAAAAACTTACAGAAAGTCGGCATCTCTCCTGCGGCTATCGGCTCGAAAAAAGAGTGAGGAGATGAGCGAACCTTTGAAAAGATGGCTTCCGCATGTCGGCTTGTTGTCATTTTTCAAATTTGAGCGAATCTTCAAACGATATTTTGAGAAGCCGTTTAAGCCGCGGTTTTTGCCCCTGCTTTTTCTAAAAAGCAGATATTAATAAGAGACTAGATTCCCTGCCGGTAGGCAGGCCGCCGGAGTTTATGCTGAACTAGATTCAGTGCGGGAATGACATTGAAACTGGATTCCGGGTCGGAGCCCGGAATGACAAGAGAAGATTCTGGACAAGCCAGAATGACAATGCATGGTAATAAAAAACAAAATCCGATTTATTTTTGTAGAGATCTTTCAGAAACAAAGCTCAGCCATTTTGAGTACCCCTGCGCTTTGCCGTGAACAATATCCAAATATAACTCTCGGATTTGTTTTGTGATCGGTCCCTCTTTTTTGCCGGTTAATCTAATGTTATTTATTTGTCCGATAGCATTTACTTCCACTGCCGTGCCGACGAAAAATGCTTCATCAAATTCCTTAATTTCCTCCGGTTTAATGTCTTTTTCTTTTACTCTGAGCCCCAGTTCTCTTTGAGCAATTTCTATGATGGTAGCTCTCGTGATTCCAGGCAGTATTGAACCTTTGTTTGGAGTGAATAATTGATTACCTTTAATGAAAAATATATTTTCTCCCGGTCCTTCGGCAATATTTCCTTTGTAATCCAGGAGTAATGCTTCATCATATCCATGATTTTTGGCGTCCGTTGAAGCTAAGATGGAGTTTGCGTAATGGCCGGATATTTTCGCGGTCATGACGCTGGACTTCGGATGGATGCGGGTAAAGTCAGAGATTTTAACCTTCACTGCCTCTTTTTGCAAATACTTCCCCCATGGCCAGGCGGCGATCATCACATTTACTTCTGTGCCTTTTGGATCCAGCCCCATTTTCTCACCGAAAAATACAAGCGGCCGGATGTAACACTCGGTTAAATTATTTCTTCGAATTATCTCTAGTGTCGCCCCCTCAATATCTTTTTCGCCCCATCCGTCATTCTCACTACTTTTGTCATTCCCGTCATTCGACTCTGAGGTCTGAGCCTCATCGCTCAGACTCGAAGAGCGGAGGCGGGAATCCATCCTCATTACAGCCGCGGATTTGAATAATCTTTTCACATGGTCATTCAATCGAAAAACAGCCGGACCATCTGGCGCCTCATAGCATCTAATCCCCTCGAAAACTCCCGAACCATAGTGAAGAGAATGATTCAAGATGTGAATTTTCGAATCCTCAAACGGAACAAATTCCCCATTCAGCCAAATGTAATCAGATAGTTTTTGCATATCTAAAAAAGACCCGCTTGATCCGCGTTAACTTCCTCAGCTTTTTTAAAAACAGGGTTGACGAAAGCATGGGGCAAATCCGGTTTTTTGCCGGCAAGTAAATCTTTTACGGTAAGGATTTGTATTTTATTAAACTCGCCCATGTAATGAGAAATTTTGAATGAACCCGATAAATAGGCTTCTTCTTTCATCGGTCCTGTCGGCTCCTCTAAACTGATGAAGAGACCGCCATCGGCGCCTTCTCTATCAACATCTCCCTTCAATGTGGCAATCTGATTTCGTTGAACTTTCCCGCCTTTTACTTGAATAATAATTTTACCGTATTCATGCTTAATCGGATCTTTTAGGAATGTGATAACACCATCAATCCCTTTGTCTGCGCCTTTCATATTCTCCTTAGATTTATTTTTTGATGGCATTGCCCCCTCAACCAAAAGAAGCGCCCAGTATTCAAAATCCCAAGGACTTTTATCAAACAATGCTTTCGCGCCATTTAAGTCTTTTGGCAAACCGTCGACATGGATTTTCTGTTTTAAAGATTTACTGCTAAACTGCTCTGAAAGTCTTTTTGCGATAACCTTTATCGACAGTGTTGAGACATCTATGCCCACCCAATTCCTTTTCAGCCTTTCTGCAACCGAAACAGTTGTTCCGCATCCGCAGAATGGATCTAAAACCCAATCTCCTTCTTTAGAGCTGGCCTTAATAATTCTTTCAAGTAATGCTTCCGGTTTCTGGGTTGGATAACCCATCCGTTCTTTTGAGGATGGTGCAATAATAGGAATCTCCCAAACATCCCCCATTTTTACACCACTTGATTCACGGTCTTCTAGCTGTGAAGGAATTCTTTTTCCAGACTTAGGATCAAATCCTGAAATGATTTTTTTATTGCCAAATCTTTTTAAGGTAGATTCAGCCCTAGCTTGTAAAAGGGTGTTAAATAATATTTTATTACTGTCTTTAGAATAAAAAAGAATGACATCATGATTCCTTGAAAAAAAGTTTTGACTAACAGCCCATTTCTTATAACTCCAAATTATCTCATTCCTAAAGTTATTTTTTCCGAATATAACATCCAGAACAATCTTTAGGTAATGACTAGCGGTCGGGTCACAGTGAAGATATATACTTCCTGTCGGTTTTAATACTCTATGCAGTTCAATCATTCGAATCGTCATCATGGTCAAGTATGCCATTACATCATTGTGGCCAATGATTTTCACTAAAGCCTGCATTAAGTTTGAGATATCTTCATTGGTTTTAGTTACTAAATACTCAAAAGTTTTTTGTGCATCCTCACCCCAATGCCAGGAATCCTCAAAAGCATGGGTTTGTGCATTGGCATCAATGCGGCCTTCTTTAAAAATAACATTGTAGTTTCGGTTTGAGTTAAACGGCGGATCAAGATAAATCAGATCAAAGTAACCTTCACTGCCCGGGAACTTTTCTCTGAGTATTTCCAGGTTGTCGCCGAAATAAAGCGTTCTGTTTTGCATTTCCATATAGCTATTTTACTCTCAAAACCCTCAAAAACCAAATTTAAACTTAATCTAAACTTAACCATTTAAGCCTATCCGTAGCCTCCGACAATAAGACCACACCCTCCGCTCACTACACTAATATATATTAGTGTAGTGCTTGAAGATGCTTTGGTCTTTCGCCTTCACTGCACTTAACCGATAACCTTTACCCCTTTGTATCTAATGGTTTTTCCGCGACTGGGGCGTCTCCCGGCCTTCGGCTTATTAAAACCTGAGCTTTTTGAAATCCAAATCCGCATTTTGAGCCAAGCCTACTAATCGTGACGGGACTCATCCCCGTGCTAGTCCTTATATCAGCGTAGGATCTGCCTTCGTCTATCATTTTAAGCGCCTTATATCTCCTGCCTATATCATTAATTTCTCTCGGAGTTAAGATACGGTCAAAAATATTCCTCAGCTCATCCCTGTTTTTGCTCTCCAATATTAAATCCAGCACTTCTACCACCTCTTCATCATGCCAAACCAATCTTTTACTCATTATCTTCCTCCTTTTAAATTAAAAATTACCAGATAAAACTTTTTACTACACTAATATATATTAGTGTAGTAAAAAAAGAACATAAAAACAATGAATTTGAGTGCGTTAATTGCTTCAGTTCATTCTAGAATCGAATTCTTCTTAACGAATTGTTGTTTTTTCCACCATTTGCCGAGACCCAGATATTGGCCGGCGCCAAGACTTGCAAGTGTAAGAAGTGCCAAAATATAAACTATGTGGTCATCAACCATCGGATTTGTTTTGATCGGCATTGAGGCAAACCACAACAGTACCATTAGGACGGATCCTGAATATGCAGCGATTCTTACTCCGATTCCCAAAACTAGTGCCAATCCAATGAGCAAAAGCCCAAGCATAAATAGCCAGTCAACAGCCACATTGCCGGCAATGGAATGGAAGAAATCGGCAAACGGCCCTTGCGTGGACTTCAAAAATCCGGCCGTTGGAGAGATGCCGTCCAGCCAGGACTTTCCGGCTTTTGTAGAATATCCCAGCCCAAAAAGCTTATCTAGAAACGCCCACAGAAATATCCAACCCATTACGATTCTTAATACTCCCCATAAATATTCTTTTTTCATTTTGTTTCCTTTTTTATTTTTTGCAAATGCAAGTACATATTAAACAACATAATCACTATTGCCAATAGTTTTATTCTGCTTCCCAATATCAAAGAAACCCGCCTTTTGGACGGGTTTCTTTGATTCAACCTGGATTCCGGATCAAGCCCGGAATGACAGAGCAATTACATTTTGATTTCGATGTTTACGCATGATGGCAGGGAAAGTTCCATCAGAGTATCGATTGTCTTCGGTGTTGGCTCGGTAATATCAATCAACCTCTTGTGGGTTCTCATCTCAAACTGTTCGCGGGAATTTTTGTCAATGTTTGAAGCCCGTATCACAGTCGTTGATTTTCGCTCCGTCGGAAGTGGTATCGGTCCCTGGACCTGCGCCCCGCTTCTTTCGGCCGTTTCCATAATCTGCTTCGCCGACTGATCTATCAGCTTGTGGTCGTATGACTTTAGTTTGATGCGTATTCTCTGCTTTGTTTTTTCTTCTGCCATTTGTGAATGTGCTCGAATCTTAAAGAATTAATTTATTTTGTAATCTTTGTTACGACGCCGGCCCCAACTGTTCTGCCGCCTTCGCGGATAGCAAATCTTAGTCCTTCTTCCATTGCTATTGGCTGGATAAGTTTAACGTTCATATTAATCTCATCGCCAGGCATAACCATTTCTACTTTTTCCGGTAATATTACTTCACCGGTTACGTCGGTTGTTCTGATATAGAATTGAGGTTTATAACCTTTGAAAAACGGTGTGTGCCGTCCGCCTTCTTCTTTGGTCAGGATGTAGGCTGAAGCTTCAAACTCTGTATGAGGTGTGATAGTTCCCGGTTTTGCGAGAACTTGTCCTCTCTCGATGCCGGTCTTTTCAATGCCCCGGAGCAAAACTCCGGCATTGTCGCCAGCTTGTCCTGAATCAAGGGACTTCTTGAACATTTCGATACCGGTTACAACTGTTTTCTTGCTTGGCCTGATGCCAACGATTTCGATTTCATCACCGACTTTTACTGAACCTCTTTCAATTCTTCCGGTTGCAACGGTTCCTCTGCCTTTGATCGAGAAAACATCTTCTACCGGCATAAGGAATGGCTTGTCGATATCTCTCTTTGGCTCTGGAATGTATGAGTCAAGAGCATCCATAAGATCCTGAATGGCTTTCTCATTATCTGCGTCACCTTCAAGAGCTTTAAGAGCGCTGCCTCGAATGATAGGAATGTCTTTTCCCGGGAATTCATACTTGGTGAGAAGTTCTCTGATTTCTTCCTCAACCAGGTCAAGCATCTCAGGATCGTCAACCTGGTCAACTTTGTTCATGAAAACAACAATATAAGGCACACCGACCTGGCGGGCAAGCAGGATATGCTCTCTGGTCTGGGGCATTGGTCCGTCGGCTGCTGAAACTACCAAAATAGCTCCGTCCATCTGGGCAGCGCCGGTAATCATATTTTTTACATAATCGGCATGTCCCGGACAGTCAACGTGGGCATAGTGCCTCTTGTCTGTTTCATACTCCACATGAGAGGTTGCGATAGTGATGCCGCGCTCTCTTTCTTCCGGGGCGTTATCTATTTGGTCAAACTTTCTGACCTCGGCTTTGCCTTGCTTTGCAAGCACGGTTGTAATAGCCGCTGTCAAAGTGGTTTTGCCGTGATCAACGTGTCCGATGGTGCCGACATTAATGTGCGGTTTTGTTCTTTCAAATTTTTCTGCCATAACTTTCTCCTCTTTTCCGGCTAAAGCGCCGGAATCTCTTTGTTAATTAGTTTTTTATTAAATTTTTAGTCAGGTTACCGGTTTATTTTACCTTAAATTTGTTTTGTTTGCAACATCTTTTGAGCTATTCTGTTGATTTCCCTCTTTTCGTTTTGATCTCTTCCGCTACATTTCCCGGGACTTCCTCATAATGGTCGAACTCCATAGAGTAAGACGCCCTGCCCTGAGACATAGAACGAAGCGTCGTGGCATAGCCAAACATTTCGGCGAGCGGAACATGCGCGTCGATAACTTTCGAACCAAACTTATCTTCCATTTTCTGGATTCTGCCGCGTTTGGAGTTGATATCACCCATAACATCGCCCATGAAGTCTTCCGGCGTTGTCACCTCGACTCGCATAATCGGCTCCAGAATAATCGGGCTGGCCTTCTTGACGCCGTCCTGAAGCGCCATAGAACCGGCAATTTTAAATGCCATTTCGCTGGAATCGACTTCGTGAAATGAGCCGTCATACAAAGTAGCGCGAACATCCACCACGGGATATCCGGCAATGACGCCGTTTGCCATAGCTTCCTTGATGCCGTTCTCAACCGGATTAATGTATTCCTTGGGAATAGCTCCGCCAACAATTTTGTTCACAAACTCAAACCCCTGGCCAGACTCAAGCGGCTCAAGCTCCAAAAGGACATGGCCGTATTGGCCGCGGCCGCCCGATTGGCGGATGAACTTCCCTTCGGCTTTAGTTGTGCTTTTGATGGTTTCGCGATAGGCAACCTGGGGCCGGCCGACATTTGCCTCCACCTTGAATTCTCTTTTCATCCTGTCAACGATGATTTCCAGGTGAAGTTCGCCCATTCCTTCGATAAGCGTTTGCCCGGTTTCTTCATTTGTCTTTACGCGAAATGTAGGATCTTCCTCGGCAAGCCTCTGTATGGCAATGCCCATTTTTTCCTGATCGGCCTTTGTTTTTGGCTCGATAGCCACCTGGATAACCGGCTCCGGAAATGTGATTTTTTCCAAAACCACAGGCTTTACCACATCACAAATAGTATCACCGGTAGTTGTGCCTTTTAAACCTACGGCGGCGGCGATTTCTCCGGCGTAAACTTCCTTCACCTCCTCACGCGAGTTGGCGTGCATCTTTAAAATCCTACCGATTCTTTCTTTTGAATTTGTAGTGGCATTTAAAACATAGCTGCCGCTTGCCAGCTTGCCCCTGTAAACCCTAAAAAATGCCAGCTTTCCGACGAAAGAATCTGTTGCAATCTTAAATACCAGTCCGGCAAGAGGGCCTTCATCGGTGGACTTCACCAGAACTTCTTCGCCGGTTTTCAGGTCCTCGCCTTTTGCCTGAGGAACTTCCATGGGATTTGGCAGATAGTCAACCACCGCATCCATGATGGTTTGGACGATTACGCCTCTTCCGTCTCCGCCCATCACCGGATAAAAGTTTGCGCCGAGAACGCTCTTTCGGATAGCTTCCTTAAACTCCGCCTCGGTTATCTCTTCTCCGCCAAGATACTTCTCCATTAGAGCGTCATCTATTTCAACGACTCTCTCAAGCAACTTTTCCCTATATTCTTCTGCTTTGGTTTTCATATCTTCCGGAACTTCTTCCTCTTTCAAGGCTTTGTCGGTGTAATCTTTGTATGTGTAGGCTTTCATCGAAACCAGGTCGATGGCGCCATTTATGCCCTGCTCGAAACCGATCGGAAGCTGGAGCGCATAAGCATTTTTATTTAATCTTTGATGGATGGAATCCAGGCTTTTGTAAAAATCGCCGCCGGTTTGGTTTATCTTATTTATAAAGCAGATTCTCGGCACCTGATATTTATCGGCCTGGCGCCAAACTGTTTCTGATTGCGGTTCCACACCCATTTTCCCATCGAAAACCACCACTGCGCCGTCCAAAACACGAAGAGACCTTTCGACCTCAACGGTAAAATCTACGTGGCCCGGGGTGTCGATAATATTGATATTGTGGCCTTTCCAGAAGCAGGTCGTGGCAGCTGAGGTAATGGTAATGCCTCTTTCTTTTTCCTGCTCCATCCAGTCCATGGTGGCTTCGCCTTCATGAACCTCACCGATTTTGTGGGTTCTGCCTGTAATATACAAAATACCCTCGGTAACCGTGGTTTTTCCGGCATCGATGTGAGCAATAATCCCGATGTTTCTCATTTTCTCTAAACTGTATTTTCGTGGCATTATATCCTTTCAGTTTTATCTCAATTGTCTTTCTGTTCTGTATTGAATCTTGAATAGTTGAATAATGGAATAGTTGAATGAGAATCTTGAATTTTGAATCTCTGGAACCATGAAGAGTTGAATAAATTCCCCAAATTCCTTATTCCTATTCTACTATTCTACTATTCCATTATTCGAAATTATTCTCTTTAATAGCGCGCAAAGTGGGCAAAGGCCTTATTTGCTTCTGCCATTTTGTGGGTATCTTCTTTCTTCTTCATGGCTGTCCCAATATTATTGTAAGCGTCCATGATTTCTTCAGCCAAACAAATATCATAGGGTTTGCCCTTTTTGTTTCTGGCAGCATCCCTGATCCAGCTAAACGCATAATGAACTTTTCTGCCTGCTTTTACTTCGATTGGGACCTGGTAAGTGGCGCCGCCGATTCTTCTGGATTTAATCTGGACTTGAGGAGAAACATTTTTTACAGCCGTTTCAAACACTTCCAACGGATCGGTTTTCATAGTTTCCTGGATCTTGTCCATCGCACTATAAACAAGCTTCCTGGCGACTGACTTTTTGCCGTCAAGCATTATTTTGTTCATGAACTGGGCCAGTAAAACACTGTTGTATCTGGAATCCGGCTCAATAACTCTTTTCTCGACTTTTCTTGGATCTCTTGGCATATTTCTCCTTATGGGTTTGTGGGTGTGTCGGTTATTGGGTTTGTGGGTTCTTTCTACTCACCTATTAACCCATTCACCCACCAACCTACCTACCCCTTCTTTGCTCCATATTTACTTCTTCCTTGTTTTCTATTTTGAACGCCAGCGGTGTCTAGCGCGCCTCTGACAATGTGGTATCTGACACCCGGCAGGTCTTTCACTCTTCCGCCCCGGATCATAACCACGCTATGCTCCTGCAGATTGTGGCCGATACCCGGAATATAGGCGGTTACTTCCATCCCGTTTGTGAGCCTTACCCTGGCTATCTTTCGAAGGGCCGAGTTTGGCTTTCTGGGAGTGGTTGTTGAAACCTTGACGCAAACCCCTCTTTTCTGCGGAGAATTTACCTTAACAGCCTTAGATTTTAGGGCATTATAAGATTTGGTCAAGGCAACAGCCTTTGACTTTTTTGTCTTCTTGCTTCTTGGGTTTTTGATAAGTTGGTTGATTGTTGGCACGTGTGTCCTTTTCTTTCTAAATTTTACTTAACCTGATAATTTTAACATTTCTCAGCGTCAATTTCAAGATTTACGCTTTAAATTCCTCAATTTCCAATTCCTAATGTTTAATAATTAGAAATTAGGCATTTTTATTAAATCCCGTTCCGACCGGTACAAGCTTCCCGATGATCACATTTTCTTTCAAGCCTCTCAAATTGTCGACCTTGCCCTTGGTCGAAGCGTCAATCAAAATCCTGTTTGTTTCCATAAACGACGCTGCCGACAAGAAACTGTCAGTCGAGAGCGAAACCTTTGTAATCGAGAGAAGCAGATTTGTCCCGGTAGCCTTCTTCCCGCCTGCTTTTTTTACCCGGTCGTTCTCTTCCATAAAGCTCGTTCTTGAAACGATATTTCCTGAAACAAACGATGTATCTCCGGGTTCTTCAATCTTAAGGCGGGAGAACATCTGTCTGATAATGACTTCGATGTGCTTATCGTTGATGGTCTGGCCTTGCGAAGCGTAAATCTGCTGCACTTCGGTGGTAATGTATCTCTGGACTGCGTTCTCGCCAAGAAGGTTAAGCGCATCCTGCAGGTTCCATGAACCCTCTGTGACTTGCTGGCCCAACGTTACCTCTTCACCGTCTTTCACTAAGATGCCTACATTGCCAGGCACAGGATATTCCCGAATGTCTGCTTCCTTGACAACCGTAAGCTTTGACTTATCTTTCGCAATCTTTACTATACCGCTATTGACGGCCTTTATGGCTTTGCCTTTGGCATTCTTGGCGATTATATCCTTTGCCTCGACTGTTTGATTGTTTTTGGCAAGAATTTCATTGCCTTTCATGTCATATTCATCCTTGTCGATAACCATGGAAGCAATTCTGACAATTCTATTTTTTCCGGTATTTTCAATTGCAATCCGGCCGGCTATTTCCGCCAGTATTGCCTGCCCCTTTGGAGGTCTGGCCTCAAAGATTTCTTCAACTCTCGGCAAACCTTGGGTTATATCAACGCCGGAAACTCCGCCCTTTTGGAAAGTTCTCATGGTAAGCTGTGTGCCCGGCTCACCGATGCTTTGCGCCGCGATAATGCCAATGGCTTCGCCAAGCGCTATCATACCGCCCCTTGCCAGGTCCGCGCCGTAACATTTCTGGCAGATTCCCCATCTGACTTTACAGGTTAGAACTGATCTGATTTTTAGCTCATCGATGCCGGCTTCTTCTATTTTTCTGTAATCCTCCTCGGTGACCAAGGCGCCTTTTTTGGCAATGACTTCACCCGTTTTCTTATTCACCGCATTTTCCGCCAAAACCCTGCCGATAATTCTGGCCGAGAAATCCTCGCCGATTCTCTGACTTTCTTCCCTGGAAATAACCATTCCTTCAGTATCTTTACAGTCCTTCTCCGTAATTATGACATCCTGGGAAACATCGACCAGCCTTCTGGTTAAGTATCCCGCATCAGCAGTTTTGATGGCCGTGTCTGACAAACCTTTTCTGGCGCCATGAGTCGAGATGAAGTATTCAAGAGCCGAGAAACCTTCTTTGTAGTTTGATTTGATGGGGAGTTCAATGGTTCTGCCCGTTGCGTTTACCACATTCCCCTTCATGCCCCCGAGCTGGGTCAACTGGCCCAGATCTCCCCTGGCGCCCGAGTCCATCATTATATATACCGGGCTCATTTTATTCATTCCGCTCATCATATCATCCTGGATCTTGGCCTTTGTCTTGTCCCAAAGCTCCAGATTTCTTCTGTATTTTTCATCTTCGGTTATGAGGCCCTGGCTTGCCATTTCGTGCAGTTTGTCCACTCTCTTCTCGGCTTCTTTGATAATCTCTTCTTTTTCCTTCGGAATATAGATGTCATCCATCGAAAATGAAATGCCCGACAATGTCGAATACTTAAAGCCAATATCTTTAATATTGTTCACAAACTCAGCCGTTGCTTCCTGCCCAAACTTATCGAAGACCGACTTAATAATGGCCGCCATTTTCTTTTTTGTCAGCACTTCGTTTACATACGGCGTGCCCTTCGGCATAATGGCATTAAACTCAAGCCTGCCGATAGTGGTTTCATAAACTTTTTCGTTAATCTTAACCTTAATGCTAGCCAAAAGGTCAACATCGCCGCTCTGATATGCAAGCATCGCTTCGTCATTGTCGGAAAATATTTTTCCTTCGCCCTTCGCTCCCTCCTTTACGGAAGTCATAAAGTAGCATCCTAAAACCATATCCTGGCTTGGATTCATCACCGGCTCTCCGGCGGCAGGCTTCAAAATGTTCTTTGTTGAAAGCATTATTTCCCTGGCCTCTGTTTGCGCCTTTTCCGACAAAGGCACATGGACCGCCATTTGGTCGCCGTCAAAGTCAGCGTTAAACGCCGTACAAACCAACGGATGGATCTGGATAGCTTTGCCCTCGATTAGAACCGGCTGAAATGCCTGGATACCAAGCCTGTGCAAGGTCGGGGCGCGATTCAATAGAACATACTTATGTTGAATGATCTCGTCCAATGCGTCCCACACTTCGCTTGTGCCCATTTCGATCATTCTTGAAGCGTTCTTTATATTGTGGGCAAAGCCGCCGATAATTAACTTTGAAATAACAAATGGCTTAAAGAGTTCAAGCGCCATCATCTTTGGCAAACCGCATTGATGAAGCTTCAAATCCGGCCCGACGACAATAACGCTGCGGCCAGAGTAGTCAACGCGCTTACCGAGCAGGTTTTGCCTAAATCGGCCATGCTTGCCCTTTAGCATATCGGCCAAAGACCTTAGCTTTTTCTTCTGTCCGGCGCCTCCGGCGACCTTTTCTCTTTTCGAGCTTGAGTCCATCAAAGCATCCACGGCCTCCTGAAGCATTCTCTTTTCATTTCGGCAAATCACTCCCGGCGCGTCCATGGCTATCAATTTTTTTAATCGATTGTTTCTGTTTATAACCCTTCTATATAAATCATTTAAGTCGCTGGCCGCAAATCTACCTCCGTCAAGCTGAACCATCGGCCTTAGATCCGGCGGAATAACCGGAAGCGTGGTAAAGATCATCCATTCCGGCCTTAGCCCTGCCAGCTTAAATCCTTCCGCCCATTTCAGCCTTTTTAAGGCTTTCTTCCTTTTCTGTCCGTGAGAAGAGTCGACCTCTGCCTTTAATTCTTTGACAAGCGCGTCAACGTCTATTTTCTTGAGCAATTCAAGAATAGCTTCCGCGCCGATACCGGCCTTAAAAAGCCTTCCGTACTTCATTGAGTATTCCCGATATTTCATCTCGGAAAGAACGGTTCGCTCCTTAAGTTCTTCCATTTCTTTCTTGGCTGAGTTTCGCGAATTTTCCAGATCCTCTATTTCTTTTTGAGCCTTTTTTGCGTCCTTTTCCGTCGAAGTAATAGCCTTTTTCTTTTCTTTAAATTCATCCTCAAGCGAAGCCAGCATTTCCTTCTTGGCGTTTTTGTCGATATCCGTCACCACATAGTTTGCAAAGTAAACCACTCTTTCAAGTTCCTTGACGCCCATCTCAAGCAGCAAACCGATGGAGCTTGGTATGCCCTTCAAAAACCAGATGTGAGCCACGGGAACAGCCAGCTTGATGTGGCCCATCCTCTCTCTTCTAACCAGGCTTCTGGTCACTTCCACGCCGCATTTGTCGCAAATTATGCCTTTGTATCTGATTTTCTTGTATTTTCCGCAGTAGCACTCCCAATCCTTTGTCGGACCGAAAATCTTCTCGCAGAACAAGCCATCTTTTTCCGGCTTTTGGGTGCGGTAGTTGATGGTTTCCGGTTTGGTAACTTCGCCATGCGACCACTTCAAAATATGCTCCGGTGAAGCTATGGAGATTTTTACGGCGTTAAATATTTGTTTGCTTTCTTCTGTTTTTTGCATATTAATTCCTTAGTTAATGGGTTTGTTGGTGTATGGGTGTGTAGGTTTTCGGTCGGTAGTTTTTACCAACCCATAAACCCAATTACCTACTAACCCACATTAGCTCTCTTCCTCGGCATCGCTGGTCACATCAATCTGCGGCAAGTCCGGTATGTCCTTGCCTTCGATAATTTCGGCATTTTTTAATTCCTTAATGTCTTCGTCATATTCGCTCTCAATAGCTTCTTCGGCATCGACTTCCATCCTGATTTTATTATTTGAATCTTTTTGCAGCAGTTCGATATTTAAGCCAAGTCCCTGAAGTTCCTTTGTCAAAACGTTAAATGACTCTGGGATGCCCGGCTCTTTTATTTCTTCGCCCTTAATAGTTGACTCATAAACCTTGCTTCTACCGATGACATCGTCAGATTTCACCGTCAGCATTTCCTGCAAAGTATGTGCGGCGCCGTAAGCCTCAAGCGCCCATACTTCCATCTCGCCAAATCTCTGTCCGCCGTTTTGGGCTTTCCCGCCAAGGGGCTGCTGGGTCACCATAGCATACGGGCCTATTGACCTGGCATGAACCTTGTCTTCGACCAAATGATGCAGTTTCAGCATATAGTTTTGGCCGACAGTCGTTTTTTGGTCAAAAGGATCACCCGTTCTTCCGTCATACAGCTGAATGCTCCCATTCTCCGGCAATCCCGCTTTTTTCAACTCTTCTTTTATAGTTTTAATTTTTACTCCGTCAAATACCGGCGAAGCTACTTTATATCCAAGCGCTTTGGCGGCCCAGCCAAGGTGGGTTTCCAAAACCTGGCCTATGTTTAGGCGCGACACGATGCCCAACGGATTTAGTACTATGTCGACCGGTGTTCCGTCTTCCAGATATGGCAAATCTTCAACCGGAAGGATTTTGGCGATAACGCCCTTGTTCCCGTGCCTTCCGGCCATTTTGTCTCCGACGGCAACTTTTCTCATTTGAGCGACTGTAACAAAAACCTGCTTAATGACGCCTACCGGCAGTTCGTCGCCTTTATCGCGGCTCTTGATTCTGATGTCGATGACTTTGCCATGAAGCCTTGGCGGAAGCCTTAGCGAGGTATCCTTTACGTCCCGCGCTTTCTCGCCGAATATTGCCCGAAGGAGCCTTTCCTCGGCTGTCAGCTCCGTTTCTCCTTTGGCGGTAATTTTACCAACCAAAATGTCCCCGGATGTCACTTCCGCGCCTATTCTGACAATACCATCCTCGTCGAGATCGCGGAGAGCTTCTTCCCCAACGTTTGGAATATCCCGAGTAATAACTTCCGGACCAAGCTTAGTATCTCTGACATCAATCGGAAACTCTTCCAGGTGAATGGAAGTGTATTTATCCTTTTGCAATAATCTTTCTGAAATAATGATCGCGTCTTCATAGTTGCCGCCCTGCCAGTTCATATAGGCAACCAGGACGTTTTGCCCCAGAGCAATCTCGCCGTTTTCCGTAGAAGTTCCGTCTATTAAAAGATCGCCTTTCTTGACCTTCTGCCCGTTTTCAACAACCGTCTTTTGGTTGATGCAGGTTCCCTGGTTTGACATTCTAAACTTCTCAAGCGTATAAACTTCTTCTTTACCGTCCTGATATTTTACAATTACAGAGTCGGCGGTAGAGGCGATAACTGTGCCATTTGCCTTTGCCCGAATGGTTTGCCCCGAGGCTTCAGCTAAG
>JAJYQQ010000011.1 GCA_021794535.1 bacterium | reverse complement strand
TTCCGATCTTATTTATTTTGAGTTAACAGTGGATTTTTTGAGTGTGTTTTTTTGAGTGTGTTATTTTTTGAGTGTATTTTTTGAGGGCGTATCTCTCCTGCGGCTATCGGCTCAAAAATTCTCTTTTAATCTTTTAACCCCCAGGTAAGCTGCCCGCACCGACGAAACAGGCGGGAAAAGTTTTTTAAGCTTAATGCCGTTTCCTCTATTTTATATTTATGCAATTTTCTTGCTATAGCAATTTTTTGGCATAATCCGCATTTCTTTGGCATTGTTTTTGGGGAAATTGTTTTTACGGCTATCGGCTCAGGGACTTTTTTCTTAATCCTTGTTTGTCCTGTCGCTGCCATAAACAAGGACACACCTTGCAAAATGCAAGTGCAAGGAATGTCCTTGTTTATTCTACCCTGCAAAAACCAAAAGCAAGGAATGTCCTTGTTTATTCAAAACGCAATGAGGGTCGGCATCCCCCATCCGGCATGATTTTTTCAAAGAGAGAATGAGCCGAGTGAAGACTTTAAAAATAATTTTGTCTGAGCGAGCGAGTTAATTTTTTTAAACCTGAATTGAGGCGACATTCGACACCTTGAAAATAATCGTTAGCCGGCACTTTTTGCTCAACTTTTTAGTGTTAAAAAGTGGAAAAGAAAATAACTTTTTCTAAAAAGCAGATGAAGGAAGAACCGGATTCCCGCCTCCGCGGGAATGACAGTGGGGCTGGGCTCCCTGCCGGCAAGCAGACCGCCGAAGTTTATGCTGGACTCGATTCAGTGCGGGAATGACAGAAGAAAGGAATTTATAATCTTGAAGGGGATGATTCTGGACAAGCCAGAATGACAGAAAAAGTTTCCTCACCTCGGTCTAAAATGACGAATAACCATTAATTAATTTTCTCAATCGGCGCGTAAAGAACAGAAAGAACTTTCTTTCCGATCTTTTCAAATACCACTTCCACCTCTTCACCCCTGACATTTAGGACTATTCCCGCTCCGAACTTATCATGAAGAACTTTTTCGCCAGGATTAAAAACCGGCATTTTTTCCTCCGGCGGCGCGCCCAGTTCTTCGAAAATATTAACAGACCTTTGCAGTTCCGCGGGAATATCGTCTATGAAACGTGACGATGGATTTGACTGGATATTTCCGTATAATAAACGACTTCTGGCGCGAGTAAGGTAAATTCTTTCCTTGGCTCTCGTGATGCCAACATAGCAGAGCCTCCTCTCTTCTTCCATTTCACTTGCGTCCATACTGCTTCTTGAGTGCGGGAAAAGGTTTTCTTCCATGCCGGCCATAAAAACAACCGGAAACTCAAGCCCTTTAGCAGAGTGCAAAGTCATCAAGGTGACAGATTCAGCGCTTTCTGAGTAGTTATCAACATCAGAAATCAGGGCGATTTCTTCTAAAAATCCCGCCAAATCCCGGCTACCGGTCCGCTCCTCATATTCTTTCGCTACCGACAAAAATTCCTGCAGGTTTTCCTGCCGCTCTTCCCCTTGCACGCTGCCGTCATCTAAAAATTTCAGATAACCCGTCTGCTTCATCACTTTTTCAATAAATACCGCCAGCTCTTCTTCCTTGGATTCCTGCAGTTTAATTATTATCCCGATAAATTTCTTGAAACTTTCCCGTATCTTTGGTGATAGAATTTTCTCAGCTTCCAAATATTCAAGGATCTGGCTCAAATCCAGATTGTCATTCTGAGCGACCTCACGGAGCAAGCCTGCCCTGAGCGGAGTCGAACGGGAGTCGAAGAATCCCTTTCCCCCATTATTTTTTAGGAGATCCTTCGATTCCTCGGGATGACGAGAAACAATGTTCTTCTTCTCTTCTTTTGAACTTTGCTCATTAGCATTTGATTGGAAATTGCCTGCCTGCCGGCGAGGCAGGGAAATTGGAAATTGGAAATTATTCATAAATAGGTCTTTTATCTTGCTAAATGAGACTGCCCCGATGCCGCGGGCGGGAATATTTATAATCCTCTCAAGGGCGATAAGGTCATTTGGGTTAATAATGAAGCGCAGATAGGCAATGATGTCTTTGATTTCTTGCCTTTCGTAGAACCTAAATCCGCCATAAATCCTGTATTTAATCCCCGCTCTCAAGAAGTGTTCTTCCAGAAACCTCGACTGGGCATTTGTGCGATACAAAACAGCGAATTCCGAGAGTTTTCGGCCTTCTTTTTCGGCTCTTTTCTTGATCTCGCCGGTTATAAAACTGCCTTCTTCAAAATCCGTCTTGCCTTCAAATATTAAAACCGGCATACCCGCCGGATTGTCCGTCCAGAGCTCTTTCTTGCTGCGATTGGTATTTCTTTTGATGACGGAATGTCCGGCGTCCAAAATACTCTTTGTCGATCTATAATTTTGTTCAAGTTTTACAACCTTGGCATTTGGATAATCGCCCTCAAAGTCCAAAATGTTTTGAAAGTTTGCCCCGCGCCAGGAGTAGATAGAATTATGTACCGCAACACCGGATGCGATATAATTATGAACCTTTTCTACATCAAGATCATAAACGCCGCCTTTGTATGGCTTGGTTTTTATGTTTGTAATCCTGTCTTCCGCTATGCCGCCGCTCCTATCCAAAGAAGCCAGGCTCATACCGGGATGCAGCTGTCCCGCCGGCAGGAAAACAAATTTTTTATCAGTTAAAAATGAATACCTGAAAACATTGACTTTTTGGGGGTTCAGATTCTTGCCGGCGCGGGCAATTAAGGCCTCTATGTTACCATAATCCAGATTATGCGCTTCCGTCCTGACCGTGCCAAGTTTTCCCTTTCGCACAACTAGGCCCAACTTCTCAAAAATTCGGATGTCACTTTCAAGGGAGCTATTTACTGACAAGCGGCTTGCAGACCACGGGCTTTGGCGTGTGATCCTTTTGTCTCCAAAGAGCACAACATTTACATTGATTCTTTTTATGCCATTTCGAACTGTTGCTTGGGGCATAAAATGGGGATAATCGAGATTAATCCCCAAGTCTTTCATAAGCCTCTCCGCCCGCTCCTTAGTGTCAATATCCGCGAAAAGGCTATCAATCATTTTCTGGCTGAAATTCATTTTTCGATTGGCGTAACTACTAAAAACAAGCATCGGGATGCCATATTTATATGAGTATAGATTTTCAAAGTATGCAGCCTGATCTTTGCTTTTGCATAATCTTAATATCCACATCTTGTCGGCCCTCTCCTGATTGGCCCTTATTCTTAGGCCGGAATCATGCTTTTTGCCGTCAAATCTGTTGCCGCCGGCCATGCCTATGCGATATCCCTTATCCTTTCTGTACATTAAATAGACAAGATAACACTTATGGTTTTCATTGAGCCTTGAAAATAAAATATGGTTCGGAGTGCAGGAAATTTTTTTACCGGATGCTGTATTTATTTCTATAAGATCTCCTTCAAAATTGAACTTCTTTTTCTTGAGTACTTTAAAATGGTGCGTTCTGCCATAACCGCTGGCGGAAATAACCTTGTCGCCCCGCTCTATTGATTCAATCTTTTTGACACCCTCTTCGGTTTCCACCAAAGTCCCTGAGGGCAAACACTGCCAGTCGTCCCCGACCACACAGATGTTTTTATTTTTCTCGGCAAGCAGCTTGGAAAAAATATATTGGGCGTGGTTCGTATCCTGATACTCATCTATATGAATATATTTAAACTGCCTTTGGTATTTCTCTAAAATCTCCGGAAATTGGCGGAAAATCTCAACCGTTTTCATTATCAGGTCGTCGAAATCGAGCGCTTCGGCGTTCTTCAATATTTTCTGGTACTCGAAATACACTTTTGAAGCAATTTCTTGCACAAAGCCTTGCGCAAGCGACGCATATTCCTTTTCACCAATCAGCTCATTCTTTGCCGAACTGATGTAGTTTCGGATGGTTCTGGGGTTTGTCTTCTTCTCATCAATCTGGAGTTCTTTCATGGCCATCTTCACCGCCTGCAGGCTGTCAGAATCATCATAAATGGTAAAGCTGGATTTATATCCCAAAACACCTATCTCTTTTCGCAAAATCCTGGCGCAGATTGAGTGAAATGTGCCCATAACCGGCCTCCGGCCAAAGGCAGTATTGTGTATTGAGTATTGTGTATTGGGGGTACTGTCATTCTGAGCGACTTCGCGGAGCAAGCCTGCCCTGAGCGGAGCCGAACGGGAGCCGAAGAATCCCTTTCCCTCATCTTTGTCATTCCCGCCCTCCTTATTGTCATTCCCGCGGAGGCGGGAATCCAGTCGAACTTCGTTATGATCACTGGATCCCCGGGTCAAGCCCGAGGATGACAAAGAAGAAGAGTTATTCTGTTCTTTAGTTATTCTGTTATTCTGTGCCAGTAGCTTCTCTACTCGCCCGATCATTTCTTTCGCTGCTTTATTGGTAAATGTCAGCGCTAAGATTCTCTCCGGTTCGACGTTTTTAGCGCTAATTAAGTAAGCGATGCGATAAACTAGCGTCTTGGTCTTTCCGCTTCCGGCGCCGGCCAAGATTAAAAGCGGCCCTTCGGTCGTTTTCACCGCTTCTTTTTGCATCTCATTTAAATCATTTAAAAAATCCGCCATAGAGCCTATTATATCTCATTTATTGAATCAGTTTAAGTATACAGATTCATCAAAAATAAACGGCACAAGTTTGAGCGATAGCAAAATCTCGTGCTGTTCATGTTTCAGACAAGGACTGTCCTTGTTCAGAGAT
>JAJYQQ010000050.1 GCA_021794535.1 bacterium | reverse complement strand
TTGCCCAGCATTCTTCTACCAATTACAAATCTCAAACGAATCTACAAATTTACTAATGTTTACGAATGCACGTCTCTGTCATTCCCGACCTGATCGGGAATCTAGTTTTAATTTTTTATAATTTATTCTTTCAACTTTTTTACACAAAAAAGCTGAGCAAAAAGTGCCGGCTAACGATTTTTAAAAGATGTCGGATTGCATCTCGCTTGGTTTGAAAACAACAACAAGCCGATTCCGGAAGTTGTTTTCAAATTCTTCACTCGACTTATCCTCTTCTTTTAAAAACCACGCCGGGAAAGAGATGCCGACCCTCTGTGCAAACAAGGACATTCCTTGCCTTCGCATTTTGCAAGGTGTGTCCTTGTCTGTGAATAAAATTGTGGAGAAAGGATTAAGAAGAGTATTGTTGATCCGATGGCCGCAAGGGTTTCTTGTTTCCATGAGTTTCCTTGGAGTTTTGGGCTTTTGAGATTATAATTTGTTTAGCATTTCGAAATTAGACTTTAGGATTTATAAAAACATGGCTCAATCATTTTTATACCTAGTGCTTTTTGCGGGCGTGTTTGCCATTGTTTTTGCGATTCTAATTAAAAAAGGCTGGATACTTGGCGGAACAAAATCAAAGTCCAGCGCAAGGGGAAGCCTGGACAGAAACTTTGTTGCGGGCAAGTGGCAGGAGATAGAGCAGCTGATGTCTCAAGGCAAGCCGAGCGCATATAAAGTTGCAGTGATGGAGGCGGATAAGCTGGTTGATTATGTTTTAAAAGCCAAGGTTGGAAGCGATGGAAATATGGGAGATCGGCTGAAAAGATCGCAAAAGCTATTTTCAAACTACTTAGATTACCAAAATCTGTGGAGCGCCCACAAAACTAGAAATCTGATAGCTCATGAAGCAACTCATGAACTTCTTTTTCCCGAGGTCAAAAAAACAATAGCTTATTTTGAAAAAGCCCTGAGGGATTTGGGGGCTCTATAAAAAGTTAAGTTGTCACGACCAACCCGGCCGCGCAAGAGGATAGTTTTGTCATTTTTCATAATGTTTTAACATTAACAAAGCATTATTATCCGGGTATGTTAGGATTACCAAACGACATTAGTAGGGAGCTTTCTAATCTCCTTGAGTATGACGAAAAGCCGGTGGATTTTCGCAAAGAGCCATGGAGTTTTTATAAGAGAAACCGTTGGGTGGTTTTGACTAGCAAGAGAGTTTATTTGATTAAGAAGATATATTTTGGTATAAGCTTTGATATCACGCAAGTTATTTTGGCAATGGCCCACTTCGAAATGGTTGAAGGCATCCTACTCGATACGCTTTATATACGGATTCCCGTTGAAGGAGAGCACATAATTAATTTTTTTCACACTCAAAGAGGAAGCACCCTTAAGTTCCTTGCGGAAATGGAAAAAGCCAGGGATCAGCAAGTCGCGGCGCTTGAAGGGCGGCGGGAGGAGGGCCAAAAGATTATTGCCAGAGCGGAGCTTGAGGCTTTGGCAAAGACCTTTTATGAAAATAAAATCACTTCAAAAGAATACGAAGCAAAGAAAAAGAGGTTGATAGATAAGCTGTAATATAATTTCTAATAACCAATAACCAATTTCCAATCAATCCAAATACAAAATTATAATTGAAGTTTGCTTATCGTTTCTCCGGTACACTAGACTAGTTTAGTGTACCGCTTGTTTGTTAGAAAAGTTGGTTCGTTTCTGCTAGAATTAGATCTATGCAAGAATATGAGCCAGTTATCGGGCTTGAAATACATGCCCAGCTGAAGACAAAATCGAAAATGTTTTGCGCAAGCGATAATCACTCGGTTGACGCGGCGCCAAACACCAATGTTTGTCCGATTTGCATGGGATTTCCCGGTACTTTGCCGGCGCCGAATCGCCAGGCGATCGAGTGGACAATGCTGCTCGGCATGGCGCTGGAGGCAAAAATCGCCGAAGAGTTTAACTTCGAGCGGAAGAATTACTTCTATCCGGATTTGCCAAAAGCTTACCAGATTAGCTCGGCTACAAATCCGCCGGTGATTGGTGGAAGCCTTAGGGTTGATGCGGATGGTCAAGAAAGGGAGATTCGTCTTCATCACATTCATTTGGAAGAAGACGCCGGTAAGCTGGTCCATTCAAAAAATGGAACATCTTTGGTCGATTTAAACCGCGCCGGTACTCCACTGGTTGAAATTGTCACCGAACCCGATCTTCATTCAGCCGTGGAGGCTCGGGTTTTCATGCAAACACTTCGGTCATTACTTCGTCATCTTCAAATTTCTGATGCCAACATGGAGCAAGGGAATCTGCGCTGTGATGTCAACATCTCTCTTCGAAAAGTGGGGGAGAAGAAACTTGGCGCCAAAGTTGAGATTAAAAATATGAATTCTTTTAAAATGATCGAGCGAGCGGTAAATTATGAAATTGAAAGGCAAACCGACTTGCTCGAGCTTGGTAAGAAAATCGCCCAGGAAACCAGGGGTTGGGACGACGCCAAGGGACGGACCCTTGGCCAGAGATCAAAGGAAGAAGCGCATGATTACAGATATTTTCCGGAACCGGATATTCCTAGGATTTCGACGAGAAAATGTGATGCAGACAGCATTGATTTAGAAAAATTGAGATCAATGATGCCGGAACTGCCATGGGAAAAGAAAACCAGATTTGAAGCTGAATATGGATTAAACAAAAAAGATGCGAATTATCTGGCGGATGATGTAGAGATGGCTGACTATTTTGAAAAAACTTTGGGGCATATTGAGGAAGTATCCGAAAATGCAGAGATTATGAAAAAATATGCAACAAGGTTGTCGAATTGGATGGTTAGCGAACTTGCCGGAAAGATGAATGAGGCATCAGCTGAAATTGATGAAATTAAGGTTGAGCCGGAGAACATGGCCGAACTTATGATTTCTATCGAAAAAGGGGCAATTAGCGGCAAACAGGCTAAAGATGTTTTCGCCGAAATGTTTGAGACGGGCAAAAGCGCCTATGTTATAATCGAGGAAAAGGGGATGAAGCAGATTACGGATACAGGCGCTCTCGAATCGGTCATTGATGAGGTGCTGGCAGCAAATCCAAAGGTGGTTGAAGATTATAAGTCAGGCAAGGAAAAAGCATTTGGATTTCTTGTCGGACAAGTTATGGCGCGCACCAAAGGCCAAGCAAATCCGAGGGTTGTAAATGAAATTTTAAAAAGGAGGCTCAAATGATTGATCAAATTATTCCTTATATACCTGCTTTCATTGCAGGTGCTTTCATTGGTTTAGTAAGAGGTGTATTCAATAAAAATATCGAATCGCATATAAAAATTCCAAATAACTTGATTGTGGGACTTGTATTTGTGATCGGTGGACTAGGTTTCTGGCTCTTTGAAAAGGATCCCACGTCGCCAAACGTAATTTTCTTTGGTTTAGGATTAACAGCTTTCGATGTAAGATCTGCGCTTAGGAGCGCTTTGTTGGGGTTTTGAGAAAAAAACTAAAATAACACATCTGTCATGCCGGACTTCCTACCCGCCCAGCAGGCGGGAATCTAGTCTTTAAATACTTTCTGTTTTTTATAATTTATTTTCCCACTTTTGTTTGGGCAAAAGTGGGGCAAAACCCACCGGCTATGGTCTTTTCAAAATGTCGCTTTCTGCATTCATTCATCTTTAAAAAAATTAACTCGTAAACTCAAACAAAATTATTTTTAAAGGTTCATTCATTTGAAAGCTCCTTTTGAAAAACCACGCCGGGCAAGAGATGCCGACTCTCGGGCAATTTGCGCCAGACAAGGACATTTCTTGCTCTTGGCTTTTTGCAAGGTGTGCCCTTGTTTATGAATGGAATTATGGAGATTGAAAAAGAATTTTTTCCGCAAATCATTAATCGCGCCAAACTGATTGTTCGATTATCCATTCTTACAAGTTTTTGGGTTATTCTGACTGAAATTTAGAGATATGAAAGAGGTAATTAAAAAGCCTTCTTTTTATAATGAGGCCAGAATCAGAAAGACCCCACACCGTCCGGCCGGTTGGCGGACCATGCGGGGCAGGAAGGGGGTGAGAGGCATGGCAAAGAAAAAAAGGAATAAGAAGGAGCGGGAAGGAAGGACATTTTACAGATCTGTGGCTGCCGGGACAGTTCCTATGGACAGGGAAATGGTGAGAATGAACTGGGGTTGGGGACTTGCAATGGGAATAATCATGATACTTTTGGGTATCTTTGCTGTTTTATATCCTATCTTTACCTCGGCCAGCATAGTATTTCTTCTTGGCGTAGTCCTGGTTGTTGCCGGTATTGTGCAAATAGTTCACGCCTTTTCCTGGCAAGGTTGGGGCAAAACCGTATGGCATGCGCTGGTCGGTTTGGTGTATGGGGTTGTTGGTTTGTTCCTGATGTTTTACCCGCTGGCAGGTCTTGTAACGCTTGCCGTTCTGCTGGCTATCTACTTCATCGTTTCGGGATTGCTTAGGATCATCCTTTCCATTTCAGCCAGGCATACCCAAAGTTGGGGCTGGATGCTCTTCTCGGGCATTGTTTCAGTTATTCTGGGCATTATAGTAATCGTCGGATTTCCGGTGCTGACTATGGTGCTTGTCGGGCTCTTGATCGGCATTGATCTTGTGGTCAATGGGTTTGCCTTGACTTACAGATCTATAGCAGCCCACGCTTAGTGTAGCCAGAATCCGAAAGAAGCGGCCGCGCGGCTGCTTCTTTCAATTTAGCGGAAATATCAAAACGTTTGTAAATTTCAGCTCATATTTTGGGAATATGACAGACGCTTTTAAAACGCTCCTACTATATTCTTAATATAAAGCGGGGAACTTTCCAGAACCTGTTTGAAATTTCAGTCGGCAAGCTGACCTTTCATTTTAATCTGCGGTGAGATTGTGAACAGGTTCTAAGAACTAGTACTTAAAATTTTAAGAGGTGGATTATGGAAAAAGGCAAAGATGATTCTTATGATACCAAAAGAAAGGGCAAAACTTTTTATAGCGCTGTGCCGATGGCTTTAAATGCCAGAACAACACTCGCGCTGCCGAAAGTAAGCATAGGATCCTTAGCTCCTTTTGCGTCGCACCTGACATTATTTTTCTTCGGTATGGCCGAGCTGCTTCTCGGCTTCAGACTCATACTTATGATTCTCGGCGTGAACGGGGGGAATCTGCTGACCTTTCTTTTTTACGCCGCTAGCTATCCATTTGTCTTCATCACAGGATCTGCCCAGTCGGAAATACCGGCAAGAACGCTTGATGTTGGGGTGGAGCTTCTAATTATAATGGCAGTTTACGGGGCGGTTTGGTTTGTACTTTCAAAGGTAACGGCGGTAGAAGAAGAAAAAATTTATTAAGGAAGGAGGCGATATGGCAGAGCAAAATAAACAAGAATCTCAAAGGGATAGAAATGAAAAAGAAAAAGGCGAAACTTTTTATAGCGCCCATCCCGCTGCCGCTTACCCGCCGGTAGAGTATCGAGCCGTCGGCGTTAGAGGGCTGATAGCGGAAAGAATATTGTGGCGGCTACTTGTGCTTGTGGAGTTAATCTTGCTTATCAGGCTAATCCTGGCGGGTTTCGGCGCAAACGGAGGAAATATGCTTACTTCCTTTCTCTATGCCATAAGCTATCCGTTTGTTGTTTTCTTTTTCTACCTCTTTAATACTTTGGACAGAATAAATGTTGCTGCGCCGCATTTCGAGATCGAAACGCTGGCGGCTATGTCATTTTACTATATCATTGTCTATATCATCGCCGGGATTATCAGGGGTTTTAGTGGCGCGGAGGAATAAACTTTGCTATAATTCCCGCAAATGGGAAGAGCAAAGTGAAAACAGAAGAACTGTGGCGTGAGGTGCATTCGGACCTGGCTGAAAAGTCGGAAAGCGGCTATAAAATGGCCATTTTAGATAGTGATAAGTTGCTCAGAAAGGCCCTGAAGGAAAAGGGCTATCCGGGCAATGACGTAAAAAAACAGCTATTTTGGGCCGGAGTAAATCTAAACGCAAGGCCGGATCTGAAAAAAGCCCTGAAAAAGAAAGAAGAAATCCTGGAAGATTACGATTATCGGCTTTCTTCCTTTGAGCTGGAAGATTTCTTAAACGCTTACCGCAAAGTTATCGAGCGGGTTTTCGGCGGGGAAAGGCTGAGTGTGAGGAAAAAGTTGGGAATTTACTTTGAGAACTATTTTTTCTTAAAAAATATAAGCAAATGGAAAAGCATCGCAGTTGTTCTTGGCATATTTCTCGGGATCAAGATCCTTTCTTCTACCGGCATCGGCATCGGCCTGACAGATAGAGTTGTCCAACTGGATAATCTGCTTTTTGATTGGTTTCTTATGCTGCTGCTTATTGCTTTGGCGGTTGGCATTATAGTTCTCGTGAGCTTTGTTTTCCTTGACAAGTCCAGGAAAGTCAAAATCAAGGAGTGATGGGTTTGTTTGGGCCAGTGGGCTAATTGGTTGGTGGGTTGGTGTGATTTGCGCGAACGCATACAGAAAAGCGATAGATATTGCATTCTGATGCGATACCGCTAACTATAAATCTACACAAATTTCCATTTTCCATTTTTCAATGAATTTACATTGAATCATTGAAAATTCACTAAAAAACTGTTAATTGAAAATTAAAGTAATAAGAGATTGGGATATTAAATAGATTTCTGATAAAATTAAACCAGTTTAGGATTCATAATAACTCTTTTGAAGGGAGACTTTTTGGGCGAACAGAAGTTTATTCATTTACATGTTCACACTCATTACTCTTTGCTTGACGGGATGTGCAAAGTGCCACAACTTCTTGACAAGGCAAAGGAGTACGGCATGGAGGCATGCGCTATCTCCGATCACGGGGTGATGTATGGCGCCATTGAGTTTTATAAAGAAGCCAAAGCGAGAGGCGTCAAGCCGCTCATTGGCTGTGAAATGTACCTGGCGCCCCGTAAACTTAGTGATAAAAGCGGCAAGATTGATACGAGGCCAAATCATCTGGTGCTAATAGCCAAGAACAAAAAGGGTTATGAAAACTTAATGAAGCTCTCGACCATTGCCCATCTTGAAGGCTACTATTACAAACCGAGAATAGATAAAGAGGTGCTGGCCAAACATGCCGAAGGCCTTGTGGCAACATCGGCTTGCATGCAGGGCGAAATAACTTCCAAACTTAGAAATGGAGACGAAAAAGGCGCAAAAGAGGCGCTGAAATATTACCAAGGCCTCTTTGGCGAAGATTTCTACCTGGAACTGCAATATCTGGGAGGGATCAAAGACCAAGTGGAAGCCAATGAACTTGTAAAAAACTTTGCGAAAAAATATAAAGTGCCGATGGTGGCCACAAACGATGTCCATTATATAAATAAGGATGATGCTGATGCGCACGATGCGCTTCTGTGCATCCAGACGGGCAAGCTGGTGACAGATGAGGACAGGATGAAAATGGACTGTGATGTTTCCTTCACGCCGCCCGCGGAAATGGCAGAAGCTTTTAAGGATGTGCCGGAAGCTTTGGAAAATACAGTGAAAATAGCTGAAAAATGCAATCTAGAAATAGAGCTTGGTAAAATTTTAATCCCGAAGTTTGATGTTCCCGAAGGGGAAACACCCAAAAGCTACCTTGAAAAATTGATTCAGGAAAAAATTCATGGCAAATATCCAAAGATTACAGGCGAAATAAAGGAAAGACTGGATTATGAAATGGGTGTTATAGAAAAAATGGGTTATGAGTCGTATTTCCTGATAGTTTGGGATTTTGTCAGATGGGCAAAAGAGAGGGGCATTATAGTAGGTCCCGGCAGGGGCTCGGCGGCCGGTTCGATCGTTGCCTATATCTTAAACATTACCGAGCTTGACCCCCTGGATTATGACCTTCTTTTTGAGAGGTTTTTAAATCCGGACAGAATATCCATGCCCGATATAGACATGGACTTTGCCGACGACAGGCGCGGCGAAGTTATCGAGTATGTGACTGAAAAATATGGCAAGGACCATGTGGCGCAGATCATTACCTTCGGAACGATGGCGGCCAGAAACTCCATTCGCGATACCGGTAGGGTGCTGGGCATGGCTTACGGCGAGGTGGATGTCATAGCGAAGCTGATACCGCAATTTACTCACTTGGGAGATGCCATTAGAAATGTCCCCCAGCTAAACGGCATGTACCGGACAGACGAAAGAGTGAAGAAGCTTCTGGATTTGGCCCTAAAGCTGGAAGGTGTGGCGCGGCACTCATCGACTCATGCCGCCGGTGTTGTGATTTCAAAGGCTCCACTTGTAACCTATACGCCGCTGCAAAAAGCAGTCAAGGGCGATATCGCGACCAATACCCAGTATGAAATGCATGCCCTGGAAGATTTGGGAGTTCTGAAAATGGATTTTCTGGGTTTGTCTAATCTGACAATTTTGAAAAACGCCCTGAGAATTATAAAAAAAGTTTACGGTAAAGAGATAAAGCTGGAGGAAATGCCCCTTGATGACAAAAAAACTTATAAACTTCTTTCAAGGGGAGAAACAACCGGAGTTTTCCAGTTTGAATCGGCCGGGATGAAAAGATATATCAAGAAGCTTAAGCCGACCCAATTTGAGGATATTGTGGCGATGGTGGCTTTGTATAGGCCCGGCCCTATGCAGTTTATCGATGAATTTATCGACAGGAAGCAGGGGAAGAAAAAAATTACTTACACTCATCCTTCGATGGAAAATGCGCTTCAGAATACATATGGCGTCATAGTTTATCAGGAGCAGGTCATGCAGATTTCAAAAGATATGGCCGGATTTACTGGCGGCGAGGCTGACACCTTAAGAAAAGCAATGGGCAAGAAAATAGCCAAGCTGATGAAAAAGATGCGGGAATTATTTATAAAAGGCGCGGTGAAAAATGGCGTCAGCAAGAAAATGGCCGAGAAAATTTTCGATGATTTCGAGCATTTTGCCCAATACGCATTTAATAAAGCTCATGCCGCCTGCTATGCCATGATTGCCTACTGGACGGCTTATTTAAAGGCCTATTATCCAGAGGCCTTCATGGCCGCCCTTATGACCAGTGATTTTTCAAATATTGACAGGATTGCCATAGAAATAGACGAGTGCCGATCTATGGGCATAGAAGTTTTGCCACCAAATGTAAACGAATCTTTCCTTGAGTTTGCGGTAATGAAAGAAAAGGCGCAAATACGCTTTGGCCTTCGGGCGGTGAAAAATGTCGGCGCCGGCATTATAGAAGCCATTCTGGAAGCCAGGGAAAATGTCGGCAGATTTAAGTCGGTGGAGGATTTTGCCAAAAGGGTGAATTCCAGGGAAATCAACAAGAAAGTTATGGAGGCGCTTATTAAGTCGGGCGCTATGGATGATTTTGGCGAGAGAGGTACGCTCTTGTTTAATCTTGAGAAGATCCTGGAATTTGCCTCTAAGTCGCAACGGCATGAACAAAACGGCCAAATAGACCTATTTGGCGGGAATGGTGTCGAGATGCCGCCCTTAAAACTTGCCAGACCGGCTTTTGAGACCGGTTCGAAGGAAAAGCTGGCATGGGAGAAGGAGCTTCTTGGCATTTATATATCCGAGCATCCGATAGATGAGTATCAGAGCAAAATAGATTCTTTGGGATACAGCAAACTCTCGGTCCTAAAGGAGGATTCTTCAAAGGAAGTTAAGGTTGCCTGCGTGGTTTCAACTATACAAAAAATACTGACCAGAAACAAAGAAAGCATGCTTTTTGCCCGCGTAGAGGACAAGTCAGGAAGCGGCGAACTGGTGGTATTTCCGAAGATATTGGCAGAATACAGCCGTTTTTTTGAAGTGGGAAGGTTGATAATTGTTTCCGGCAAGGTAAATACAAAAGATGGAGAGGCTAAAATATTAGTAGATAACGTGCAGGATATCGCAGAGATCGAGAATTCCGGGGTGGCAACGCAAACAGAAGGCGGTGAGGGCAATGATTTGGTCGCTTTCGGCGATAATCGGATAGATATATTTGTTCCCAAAGATACGGGGGCGGCGAAGCTGGGCAGTTTGAAGAAAATATTGCAAGGCGCGCCCGGCGAAAACGATGTGATTATACATCTGGAAATAGCAGGCCAGAAAAAGAAAGTAAAAATGCCTCAAGGATCGGGATTTTCCGACAAGCTAAAGTCAGAGATAGCTTCCATTTTTTCCTGATATTGAAAACCCAGTATAAAAACCTTGTGTTATTAACCTTTTTATGTTATGATCGGTTTTTGAAATTAGCACCTTGAGAAAATTCCCATCGGGCTTTTAGTGCCAACCCCTGGAAGTCCGATAGGAATATAAAGAAAGGAGCTGGTGCCCATTGCAGATTAAGTAGGTTTGATGAACAAGACCAGAATCAACAAAGCAAGGTTAGGGGAGGAAATGCCAAGATTGAGGTTAGTTTCAGGGAAGGGGACATACAAGAGGGTCTTGGGCGGCTGTCCGGAAATCTCAGATTATCCGGAAAATTCAGAAGAGCTACTACCTGAAGACGCCGGCATTGATTGTGATCTTTGCCACATTTTCGGTGAGGCCCTAACGTCCAAACTGGTGAGGGAAGACCCGATCCTGAGGCATCAGCTAAGCGATTTTTTTACCCGAACGAGTCCCATAGAGCAGGATGATCTCTGTTCATGGACTAGTTGTTGTGATGCCATGATGAAGTGTCAGGGTTGCGACCACAAGCCGGAGTACATCGTCGAATGGCTGGAGGACGCGCACGAGGTGTTGAAGCGGCGGCGCCAGAAGTATAGGCCACCTGTTGTCTCTGCTAGTGTGGGTGGCTCATTTGGGCGAGGCGATGAGTCATAGGGTGTGCCCAAAGAAAAATTCGTTCCGTGGCTCGGGCATTTGCCCGAGCCACACCTGGGGCGAAGTTTAAGTTTTAAAATTTTCTTATGTGAAAATTTTAAGAGTTTCACTTCGCCCTTTTCTTTTTAGAGGAATTCAATTGACATTTTGGTACAAATTTATTATACTTTTTGAGTTCGCAGAGCCCCAGATTACGAATTTTAAACGAATCTACCAAGGTTCCAATCAATACAAACTTGCGGTCATAAGTACAATTTGTAAATTCGTTTAGTATTAGTAATTAGAAGGAAAAATGGATAGAATAAAAAATTTCAATTCAAAATACACAAAAAAGACACCGGATGTGAAGCCCGGCGACACTGTTCGTGTCCACACAAAAATCAGAGAGGGCAACAAGGAAAGGGTCCAGGTTTTCGAGGGCGTTGCCATAAAGCGGCAGGGAGGCAGCGGAATAGGAGCAACCGTAACTGTCAGAAAGATTTCCTATGGCATTGGCGTTGAGAGAAGATTTATGCTTCATTCGCCGCTAATTGAGAAAATAGTTGTGACAAAGCGCGCCCAAGTTCGCCGCGCAAATATTGGTTACCTGAGAAATCTAACGGGAAAATCCGCAAAACTGAAAGAAAAGCAGTTTGACGCTTTGGCGGTAAACGTCAAGGAAGAAGATTTATCGCCGGCGGATAAAGCCGAGATCGAAAAGGAAGTAAACGCAGAGGAGCCGGTCGTGGTTTCAGAAGATGTTTTAAGCCAACCGGAAACCGAGAGCATTGACGCGGTTGTAAAAGCAGAAGACAAGGAAGCGTTGGCGGAAGATACTGACAGTCCCGTTGAAGATGAGCAAAAAGATCCCCAGGAAGAAATAGCCGAGGGCGTAGAGGAAGCGGAAGAAGATATAGAAAAAGGCAAAGCCGGCGAAGGAGAAAAAGCCGAGAAAACCAAGGAGGACGAAACGGGGAAAGAGCAGGCGGAGGAAGAAAAAGGAACCGGAGAGGGTCAAAGCTAGCGATTAAAAATTCAAAATTTCTAATTCAAAAATAAATTTTCAAATAAAAATCCCAATCTTAAAAAGTCGGGATTTTTTATTTCGTCATTCCTCCTTGCCTAGAATCCCCATCTTGTCATTCCGGGCTCCGACCCGGAATCCAGTTAATTTAATACTGCTAAAGCAGCCTTGTTTTCTTTTCTGCTTTTCTAGAAAAAGCAGAGGCAAAAATCGCGATCCATTCGGCTTCGCTCAGGACAGGCTTTAAACGGTCTCTTTAAGGTATCGCTCAAAACTTCTCTCAAATTTGAAAAATGACAACAAGCCGATACCGGAAGCCATCTTTTCAAAAATTCATTCAGTTTTTCGCTCTCTTTTCGAGCCGATAGCCGCAGGAGAGATGCCGACTCTCGGTGTTTTAGAAAACATACAGAAGGTCGGCATCTCTTTCCCGGCATGATTTTTTCAAGGTGAATCTAAAAGTGAATGAACCTTTAAAAAGAATTTTGTTTGAGATTGCGAGTTAATTTTTTTAAAGATGAATGAATGTAGAAAGCGACATTTTGAAAAGACCGTAGCCGGCAGTTTTTGTTCAACTTTTTGCTGTCAAAAAGTGGAAAAGAATAAATTATAAAAAATTAAAACTAGATTCCCGATCAGGTCGGGAATGACAGGGGGATGGATTCCGGACAAGCCAGAATAACGAGGAGACTGGATTCCGGATCAAGTACGGAATGATAAAAGAATAATCAAGGACATTCCTTGCTCTTGCATTTTGCAAGGTGTGTCCTTTCTTGTCTGTTGCCGCTTGTAACTTGCGTCTTGTTTCTTTATCATTAATCTTATGGCGCCGACTTTAAAATATGAAAGAGAGCTTTGGGCAAAAGGCGAGGAAATCGTTTGCGGGATTGACGAAGTTGGCCGCGGTTCCTGGGCAGGTCCGCTATATGTCGGCGCGGTCGTTTTTGATAAAAATTGCAAACAAATTCGCGGCGTAAACGATTCAAAAGCTTTGACGGCGCGCCAAAGGGAAAAATTTTACAAGGAAATAAAGAAACGGGCCAGGGCTTATGCGACCGGAAGGGCTGAGCATCATGAAATCGATGCTTTTGGCATGACGGCAGCTACGAATCTTGCCATAAAGCGGGCGGTTGAGGCTCTTGGCATCCAAGCCGATATGCTTCTCATTGATGCCTTTAGCTTCGATGATATGGAATGCATGGCGGTAAAGGGCGGAGACAAGGTTTGTTACTCTATTTCCTGCGCATCTATTCTGGCGAAAGTGGAACGTGATAAATATATTTCGGAAGTTCCGGAAGCGACCCTTTACAAATTTGACAAAAATAAAGGTTATGGAACGAAAGAACACCTTGAACTCATTAAAAAGCACGGTTTGTCAGGCATTCATCGCAAAAGTTTTAAACCGATTAAAGACAGTTTAAAAAATTACAAGCCGCAAGTTACAAGTTACAGAAATGACTAAGAACACTCATTTGATTGGCAACGAAGGTGAGGAAACTGCCTGCCAATTTTTGAAAGATAATGGCATCCAGGTTGTCGAGAGAAATTTCCGCACCAGATATGGTGAGTTAGACATTATCTGTAAGGATGGAAAGTTGCTTATTTTTGTCGAGGTGAAAGCAAAAAACACGGATAATTTCGGGAAGCCCTATGAAATGGTAACCGGCAGAAAGAAGCGAAAGCTTATTGCGACGGCCAAGAATTATCTCCTGGATAAAGGCATAAATCCCGAGAAAAGCGATTGGAGAATTGACATAATTTCTATATCAAAAGGAAAAGAAATCCAATGGCTTAAGAATGCCGTGACGGAAGATAATTATTCTTGACACAAGACACGGGGGCGGATATAATAGTTACAGGTCGGAAGTTTTCCGGCTTTTAAAGTCTCTGCGGCCATTTCTGCTAATTACAAATAATACGAATCTACGAATTAGTTGAAGCAAATTGGTGAGAATGTCAGTTGAACTCAAACTCGATTCGAGATAATCTAAAGCGAGATTTAGCAATAGAATTAACAAATATATAATAGTTTAATTTAATATGAGACCGGCACTATTTTAAGAAGCCGGAAACGGAGAAAAAATGCAAACAAAGTTTACGGCGGCAATAAATCAAATATGCGACGAGAAAAACCTTTCCCGTGATGTTGTTATGGAAACGGTAAAGGCGGCTTTGGCCAGCGCCTACAAAAAGGATTATGGCTCAAAAAATCAGGAAGTCAGAGTTGAAATAGAGGAAGAAAGCGGCGCAATTCAGGTCTATGTATCAAAGGAGGTTGTCGAAGAAGTTGAAGACCCTATGACCCAGATAGAGACAGTTAAAGCCGACAGGGTCAAAAAGGGCGCAAAAGTTGGCGACATGGTTGAGATCCTGGACGTGCCGGCAGACTTCGGCAGAATTGCCGCCCAAACTGCCAAGCAGGTTATCATCCAGAGGATCCGTGAAGCGGAAAGGGATATGATATTTGATGAGTTTAAAGACAAAGAAGGCGAGCTGGTCAATGCCGTTGTCCAGAGAGTCGAGGGCGACACGGTTATCGCCGATCTTGGCAAGGCGACCGGCATAATGTATAGGTCGGAGCAGATGGCAGGAGAACATTATTACCCGGGGCAAAGAATGAAGGTTTTTGTCTTGAGGGTTGAAAGTTCGTCCAGGGGGCCGCAGATCGTCATTTCCAGAAGCCATCCGGAAATGGTCAAGAAATTATTTGAAATGGAAGTGCCGGAAATACTTGCCGGAACTATTGAAATAAAGGCTATCGCAAGAGAAGGCGGCGAAAGGACAAAAATTGCCGTGGCGACGGACCAGGAAAGCATCGATCCGGTGGGGGCTTTGGTCGGCCAGAGAGGTTCGAGAGTCCAGTCTGTTATGAGTGAGATCGGAGATGAGAAGATTGACATTATTCTCTGGGATCCGGATATCAAAACGTATATCAAAAACGCCCTGTCGCCGGCCAAGGTGATAGACATCGACGCGGACGAGAAAGAAAAGAAAGCGGTTGTAAAGGTGCCGGAAGATCAGCTATCGCTCGCGATCGGGAAAAAAGGACAAAATGTGAGGCTGGCAGCCAAACTGACCGGTTGGAATGTAGATATAGCCGGCGCGGATGAGTCGGGGGTCGAAACCATTGAAAAGGCCGCTGCGCCCGAAGCCAAAAAGGCAGGCGACATCGAAGATGCCATTATCCAAAACATTCAGTCGCAAAAGGGTGAAGAGGGGGAAAAAGAAGAAGCTAAGGAAGCAGAGCCAGCAGATGCCGCGCCGGCCGCAGATGAAGCTGGTACAGCCGAAGATATTGCTTCCGAAGACGAGCTGGCTGCGGAAATAATCGGGGAACAGGAAGAAACAGGAGAAGCTCCGCAAGCAGCGGAAACAACCGGTGAGGCTGAGGATAATAAAGAGGCGGAAAAGCCAAGCGAAGAGGAAACTCCGGAGGATGCAGTATCGGCGCCAAAAGAAACGGCAACCGTCAGTGAAGGCGAGGTGGAGGGAAAAAAGACAGAGTAACAAAAGGGGGACAATATGCAAGAATTTAATCTTTTTGAGAGATTTACAAACAATGCCAAACAGAGCTTACTGAACGCCCAGCAGATAGCCAAGGCAAAGAAAGTGGATATTGATACCGATGATATTTTGTTGGGAATCTACTTGGTGACTGACTCTGTCGGTTCAAAGCTTCTAAAAAACGCCGGTTTTAAAAGCGACACTGTTCCGGTAAAACCGGACGGTCTGGGGGATATGCCGGGGACAAACACGCTAACCACTCTAGCCGAGCCTGCAAAGAGCTCTCTGGAGATAGCGATGGGACTTGGCAAGAATTATCAGTCAAACTATATCGGCACGGAGCACATACTTCGAAGTTTGCTTATGGCAAAGAAGACGAAGGCTTATCTCTTGCTTAAAAATAATAATGCCAGGATAGACGGCCTTCTTTCCGAGCTGGACAGATTTTTACAAAAAAGCATGGATCAGGGAATGAACTACTTTGGAGAAGAGTATCAGGAGCCGAGTCCGGGCCAGTTCGGCAGAAATTTTCCGAGGCACGATGATAAGAATAAAATCTTTGAGGCTTATAGCGTTGACTTTACCGAAAAAGCGAAAAAGAAAGAGTTCGATCCTATCATCGGCAGAAAGAAGGAGCTCTCAAGGGTCATCTCCATATTAAACAGGCGAACAAAGAATAATCCCGTTTTGGTTGGCGAGCCCGGGGTAGGCAAAACCGCTTTAGCTGAAGGCTTGGCGCAGAAAATTGTGGCCGAGGATGTGCCGGAACAGTTAATGGGCAAGAGAATTCTGATGCTCGATATGGCAAATGTCATAGCCGGGACAAAATATCGGGGCGAGTTTGAGGAAAGGCTAAAGAAAATAGTCGAGGGCTTGAAGGAAAATAAGGACATCATCCTTTTCATCGACGAGATGCACACTATCGTCGGAGCGGGCGCGGCAGAAGGCGCGATAGATGCCGCCAATATCCTGAAGCCGGCCTTGTCCCGCGGAGAAATACAGGTTATCGGGGCGACGACATTTGATGATTACAGGAAACACATTGAAAAAGATGCGGCTCTTGAGAGGCGATTTCAGCCAGTGACAGTAACCGAACCCAACCAGGAAGAGACCCTGGCCATTTTAAAGGGCATCCGCAGAAATTATGAGGAATATCACAAGGTAAAAATAACCGACGAATCCCTCGAAGCCGCGGTAAAGCTCTCAAAAAGGTATATCTCAGACCGATTTTTGCCGGATAAGGCCATCGATCTAATTGATGAAGCGGCAAGTTTGCTTAAAATTAAAAAAGGCAAGAGCCCTTCCAGAACTTTGAAAGAACTGGAAAAAGAGCTGCGTGAAACCATTAATAAAAAAGAAGAGGCGGTGATCGCCGCTAAGTATATCGTTGCCGCCGAGTACAAGCAGAAGGAAGAAATGCTCGAGGTAAAGATAAGGAACTTAAAGCAGCTGACGAAAGATTACGAGGAGCCAAAAATCACAGCGGAAAGCATTGCCGAGGTTATTTCCATCGCCACCGGAGTGCCGATCACGAGGCTTATTAAAAAAGAAAGCGAAAGTCTCTTAAACCTTGAGAAGAATCTAAAGAAAAGAATTATCGGCCAGGATGAAGCTATCAAGGAAATAGCCCAGGCTATCCGCAGGTCCAGAACCGGCATTTCAAATGAAAAAAGGCCCATCGGAACATTTATATTTCTCGGACCGACAGGGGTCGGGAAAACAGAGCTGGCGAAAGTTTTGGCAACCGAAATGTTTAACTCCCGGGATATGCTGGTGAAGATTGATATGAGCGAGTTTATGGAGAAGCACAACGTGGCTCGCCTTATCGGCGCGCCCGCCGGATATGTCGGCTTCGAAGAAGGGGGGCAGCTAACCGAGATTATCAGGCGAAAGCCTTACTCAGTTATCTTGCTGGATGAAATAGAAAAGGCCCATCCGGATGTCTTCAATATGTTCCTGCAAATTCTGGAAGACGGCCATCTGACAGACGCAAAGGGCGTGAAGGTAGACTTTCGAAATACGGTGATTATTATGACCTCAAACGTTGGCGCCGAGCGGATGTTCAAGACCGTCAAGCTTGGCTTCAATGCCGATAATGAGTCGGAGGAGAAGAAGTTTGAGGCTCTGCATAAGAAAATATCCGAGGAGGTCATGGAAACGGTAAAGGGCAGATTCAGGCCTGAGTTTATAAACAGGGTCGATAAGATCATTGTTTTCCGGGCATTGTCAAAAAATGATGTGAAGAAAATTGTAAATCTTCAGTTGAAGGAGTTGCAGGAGAGGCTGAACGAGAAAAACATTACCCTGAAAGTTTCCGAAAGCGCCAAGAAATTTCTGATGGAGCGCGGCTATGATATTGAGAACGGGGCAAGGCCGATGCGCCGAACCATCGAAAATTATGTCGAGTCGTCTTTGGCCGAAGGCATGCTCTCAGGAGAATTTAAAGAAGGCGACCTTATCTCGGTAATGAAAATGGGAGAAAAGCTCCAGTTCTACGTACTCGAAATCAAAGCCGAAAAAAGAAAAGTAAAGAGCAAATAATTTTGTCTACTTGTTTTGGATTTTTGAATCCCTTATTCTTTAGTTGTGGCTAGCAAATATTGTCATTTTGGATCAATTCCGGAATGACAAGTGGGTCTGGATACTGAATTAAGTTCAAGATGATAGAGAAGGGAATATGGCGAAAGCGAAGACACAGTTTATTTGTTCTGGTTGCGGGGCAGTTTCCGAGCGCTGGCAGGGGAAGTGCATCCAGTGCGGTGAGTGGAATACTTTGGTTGAGTCGCAAGTTAACGCCGGATCAAAAAGATCCCATTCGATAGGGAATATCGAAAAGGCACATTCTTTGAGGGAGGCTAATGAGGAAAATCTCACAAGGCTTGTTGCCGGGATTGCCGAGTTTGACAGAGTTGTCGGGTCCGGCATAGTTCCCGGCGCGCTTGTTTTAGTCGGCGGCGATCCGGGAATCGGCAAGTCGACTTTAATTCTTCAGGTTGCCGGGAGAATTGCTGAGGGACCGGATAAAGTCCTTTATATAAGTGGCGAAGAATCTATCCGGCAAGTAGGCATGCGAGCTTCGAGACTTCAAATATCATCGGAAAATTTATTTCTTCTTGCCGAAACCAATGTTGAAACGGTCGTTGCCGAGATTAAACAAGAAAAACCGAAATTGGTCATTATCGATTCCATTCAAACTATTTATTCTGACGATATAATGGGGAATGCCGGAAGCGTTGCCCAAGTCTCTTTGTGTTCGCAAAAGCTGATGGAAGCGGCAAAGAGTGAGCACATCGCCATTATCATCATCGGCCATGTTACCAAAGAGGGAAGTCTCGCCGGGCCCAGGCTGCTTGAACATTTGGTCGATGTGGTTTTATATCTAGAGGGCAATCGCTATGGAGGGTTTAGGGTGCTTCGGGGAATAAAAAACCGCTTTGGTTCGACAAACGAAACGGGCATATTTGAGATGGCGCGTGACGGGATGCGCGAAGTTCAAAATCCTTCAAAGATATTATTATCAGAGAGGGAGAATTCCGTCTCCGGAACGGCAATATTTCCGACTATGGAAGGCACGAGGCCGCTTTTGGTTGAGATTCAGGCGCTGACATCCATAACGAACTTCGGATATCCGAAAAGGACCGCTAGCGGCATGGACTTAAATCGCCTGCAGCTCATTATCGCGGTGCTCACAAAAAGAGCCGGCATCAATTTGGCCAATCAGGATATTTTCATAAATATTGTCGGAGGGCTTGCCATCAGGGAGCCGGCGCTGGATCTGGCGGTAGCGCTTTCCATTGTTTCCGCCTACAAAAATAAGCCCCTGAAAAAGGATATGGCCGTTTTTGGAGAAATTGGGCTTGCAGGAGAGGTGCGAAATGTGGATAATATAGAGGCAAGAATCAAGGAAGTTGCAAAACTTGGCTTCAAATCAGCCATCATCCCAAAGCATGCAAAGCTGGCTTCGGACAAGATAAACATTATAAAAGTAGTCAGTATCAAAGAGGCCATAGGGAAAGCGATGGCATAGGGTAGCACCTTAATAAATAAAAAAACTTCGATATGAAGATCGAAGTGAAACGGAGCAGAAATGAGCGCAAACAATCTGCTGATTCTCATAGTCATAGGTTTTGTCATTGGAGGATTTTTCGCTACAAGAATTTTTCTAAGGATGCCGGCAAAGAGATTTTTTATCGGTATTCCCGCAATTATTATCGGACTTATTATAGGATCGCTTCTATCCTTACCCTTCCAAAAGCTGCCTGGCGATTTCGCCATTTGGGTGCCGCTCGGCATTAGCATTACCTGTGTTTTTATCAGCTTGTATCTCTTCTATGTAAAGACAGAAGGGATTGAAAAATTCTTCACGGAAATATTCAAGCTAATAAAAATACCCAAACTCGAGGATCCGGCAAAGGAAAAAAATAAAATAATAATTTTAGACACATCCGCCATTATAGACGGCAGGTTTTTGGATGTGGTTCGGACCGGTTTTCTATCGGGGAAACTGATACTTTTCAAATTCGTGCTTGAGGAACTTCAAAACATCGCTGACTCCAGCGAGAGTCTGAGGCGGGAAAAGGGCAAGAGGGGCCTTGAGGTTTTGGATAAGCTCAAAAAAGAAAGAGGCGCGAAACTCGAGGTTTCAAGCGAAAATCCCGAGGAAATTAGTGAGGTTGACGCGAAGCTGGTGAGGATGGCGAAGCTTAAGGGCGCTATGATTCTGACTACCGATTACAACTTGAATAAAGTGGCAAAGATACAGGGAGTTCGGGTATTGAATATAAACGAGCTTTCAGAAGCGATTAAGCCGATCATGATCCCGGGCGAGACGATGAACCTAAAAATTGTTCAGTCCGGAAAGGACAAAACGCAAGGCGTCGGATACTTAACCGACGGCACGATGATAGTGGTGGAGAAGGGCGGCACATCGATCGGCAAAGAACTCGAGGTGATTATCACCAGGATTCTGCAGACACCGGCGGGTAAGATGTATTTTTCAAAAATTAACTCATTGGAAAACAGTGGCAAAAATAGAAAAGGGTAAAGAGCTAAAAAGTTTCAATACTTACCATGTCGGCGGGAAGGCGGATTTTTTTGTTGCCGCAAAGGCTAGGCAGGATTTGATAGATGCGTATAACTTTGCTAAAGAAAAGCAAATTCCTTATGCGGTTTTGGGCAAGGGAAGCAATGTTCTGATTGCTGATGATGGCTTTCGGGGCCTCGTGATAGCCAATAAAGTAAATACGCTCGAGAGACATGAGAACAAAATCGTGGCATCTTCGGGGCTCAGCTTGTCCGCTTTTGTAAAATATTCGGCCGAAGCAGGTCTTGCCGGAGCGGAATTTTTGGCAGGAATACCGGGGACAGTCGGAGGAGCCATCCTGGGAAATGCGGGCGCATGGGGCAGGTCTTTTGGCGATATTGTTGAGTCAGTTGATTTTCTGGATGAAAGCGGGGCGCGGCGGATTCAAAGAGAAGGCGTTGATTTCAGCTATCGCGAGAGCAGCTTCAAAAAAATGAAAGGCATTATCTTGGGAGCTGTTATAGTTCTTGAAAAATCCGGTTCCCAAGAGGTGGAAGGTAAAGTGAAGGAAATTTTGTTACATCGTAGTGGCAAGCACCCCGCCGGAAGATCGTGCGGAAGCTTTTTCAAAAATATTGAGGTTAAATATTTGCCGCGGGAAACCCTTGAAGCAATTGGCGGATGGGAAAAGGGCGGTAGGATTACGGCCGGAAAGCTGATTGAAGAAGCCGGCTGCAGGAAGCTATCTGTCGGCGGAGCCGAGGTATCTAAAGATCACGCCAATTTCCTGTTGAATACCGGAAATGCCACAGCGAATGATATTAAGGAGCTAGCAGAACAGGTGAAGAAAAAAGTTTATGATAAGTTTGGGGTAGAACTAGAACCCGAGGTGAGATATCTTTAGCTCTATCATTCCGGGTTCTGATCCGGAATCCAGTCCCCTTGTCATTTCCGCACTGAACTAAATTCAGCATAAACTCCGTAGGTCTGCCCGTTGCAAGCAGTGAATCAACCTCTTGTCATTCTGACTTGTCCGGAATCCATCCCCCTGTCATTCCCGACCTGATCGGGAATCTAGCTTTAATTTTTTATAATTTAACGTCAGCTCGACATAAGAACCCTCCATTTATGTTACAATTCTTATGTATTATCAAGTAAGCATAAAAGGAGGGTCTGAGATGAATTTAACAGAAATAT
>JAJYQQ010000024.1 GCA_021794535.1 bacterium | reverse complement strand
AAATCAATTCCTAGTGTGTACATACGCTACTCCTTTCTTTATTATTCTCCTTACAGTTTAGCACTGCTTCGGAAGTAGCATATTTTCATGGAGTCAAAAGTGATTATCCATGCAAAACCGCCTCAACTTTGAGCGATAGCAAAATGTTGAGGCGGTTTGTGGGTATTTTAGGTATTTGCAGATCAGTGGTTTTGGTAAGATTTTAAATAGAAACGAGGGTGGGGCTGGTCGCGCGAGCAAACGCGGCACCGCCCTCAATTTTGTAAATTAAATTTCTTATTCCTTAGAGCGGCCGCAAAGTTCCGGCAAAAACCTGCCACGCCAGGAGGCTTTTCGCCACGAGCGACAGGATGATATACATTCTCTCTCCAAAAATGTAGTTCCTCCACGGACCAACCTTTTTGTATTGCAGAAACATATTGATCGCAAAGAGATTGAAAAATAGGCTTAATAGCCTTCTTTCAGGTCGGAATAAACCTTTATATCCTTAAAGCCAACTTCCTTCAATATTTTCTCGGCTCTCCATCCTGTAACGGCTCTACTGCTATAGATCCGATTTGATTATCATGAGATTTCCCCGGATAAAAGAAGTCAAAAGACATGAGACCGGACCCGACTATAGAAAGTGTCGAGTTAATTTTATCTGCGCGGTACATTACGCCCTGACCTAGGTATTCTTTTCCTTCAAGCAGAGTAGACTTAATGAGACCGAAGTTTCTTGTATCAATTATTAGCTTTCCTCCGGGAGACAATATCTTATAAAATTCTTTGACGCATTTCTTCCGGTTGGAACCTTTTCGAACCATACAAAGAGAGTCACCAACGAGTATTATCCCCTTATAGACAGGCTTAAAATGCCGGCCGAACTCTCTCCAGTCGTAGTGATGAATATTAATCTTTTGGCTGTTCTTTTTGGTTTTTTCAAGGAGTATTTCTCGGAAACTTGAGTCAATTTCATTTGCATCAACATCAAATCCGTTTTTATTGAGAAAGGTGACTTCATGACCAACTCCAGCCGCCGCATCCAGAATTCTACCTTGGAAATTCCTGAAATCCGCCAACTCCTTTAAGAGAATCTTTCCCAGCGTCTCGGCTCTGACTCGGTAATCTCCAACGTAACCCTCCCATTTTTTTGCAACGGCTTCCGGAAAAATCGGCACCTCCAGATCCTGAACCGGCAATGCCCTCGCTTCTTTTATAATCCTGGCGACATACTGCCGGTTATTGGCAAAAGATGAATCGACTTGGTCAATCAGCTTTATATCAATGGTTTGGGTTGGGTTTGCCTTGAAGCTGGCGGCAAAAGAATCAGCCCAAAAACAAAGATCCGTAGTTTCTATGCCCAGCTCCTTCGAAAGATTTACCGCCTTATCCCGAGTAATCCACAAAAGTTCAACATTATTTTCCTGATGCCACTCGATAAACTTTTTGTACAAAACGGGATTCATGAGAGCATCCTTGTAAATATCCTCCCAACTTTTCCCGATCAATATTCTTTTCCCCGTTTTCTTTTGTCCTGACAAGTATTTTTTATGAGCCGAGAGAAATGTTGGATAAATTTTGAAATAAGAACTTGGGAGATTACTTTCTATGCCGATATACTCGCCCTTTGCCGACAAGAAAAGCGCTTTCACAAATGGCTCGAGATCATCTCTGGAAATTCTGATGCCTTTACCAACTTGGCTTAATATTTCATCATGAATTCTTTCGAGTTCCGCGTAAGCGTATGTCTTAAGAGGGCTCGGTTCTATTTTTGTTTTAATATATTCAACAATATTTGCAGATTTTTTAGGCATCAAACTTCTCCCACTTTCCTTCAGAAATAACTTCCATTTTGTCCCCATCCACCACGATCGCCGAGTTGTCATCAAGGAGATACAAGGGTTCGGCGATTTTCTCTGCCTCTTTGGCTACAGTGTCTTTGTTTCTGTCTTGAAAGTAAGTGGAAAGATAATGCGGCTTGAAGCTGAACTTAACATAACCGAGTCCTTCGATCCCCACATCCTCACCTAAAATATCCTTTGCTATCGCCCTATCCACATCGTTCAATATACTCTTCCCGACAGCCATACTGCCGGCGCTCACTCCGACCCAAACCCGAGTTTTTAAAAGTTCCGGCAATATTTCCTTTAGTCCTGATTTTTTTATCCAATGTATTAAATAAAAGGTATTCCCGCCCTCGACGAAGAAGACATTTGCCTCTTCGAGTCGCTCAAGTATAGTCTTCTTTGGAAGTGCGGAAATATCAACAATATCAATTTGGCCGAGCCCCATATCCTTGAGAGTTACTAGATCCTCAATCATCCACCACTTGTCGCCCGGCTCGACATTCCCTGCCGTTGGGATATAAGCAACCTTTATTTCTTCTCTTGGTTTCCCGGTCAAATCAAAGAATGCTTTTTCGATTGATTTATTAGATATTCCGCCAGATGTCAGTAAAAGCTTCATAGGAAAATTATACCATAAAATTTTCCTTCATTGTGCTAAAATTACATTATGGAACTGACGCCCAAGATCAAAAAGGCGATGGCCGTTGCCGCCAGACTCCACAAGGATCAACTGCGCATGGACGAGGCGCCCTACATAACTCATCCATTTTCCGTGGCATTGATTCTGTCGAGGCACACAAATGACGAAAATCTCATCGCCGCCGCTCTCTTGCATGACGTTGTTGAGGATACTGATTATACCGAAAAAGAACTTGAAAATGATTTCGGGGTCGATATTAAAAACCTGGTAATGGAGCTTACGGTCATTCAGTATGAGGGACCGGGACGAGACTGGAAAAAGCAAAGCGAAGATAAGCTGGAACTTTTGAAAACCATGAGCAAAAATGCGCTTCTCGTCAAAACAGCGGATAAAATCCATAATATCTGGGATGAGGCTAACGGATTTGAAGAGCTAGGAGAAGGATTCCTGGAGAAATTCAATGTTCCGATTGTGGAAGATTTAAAATATGACGCAAGATCTCTGCGAATAATTAAGGAGAGGCTCGGCAGTATTCCGATAGTCAAGGAGCTGGAGATGACCCTCAAAAATACACGGAAAATAATTTTGGGGTAAAATAAACCTTACCTTGCCCCAACCTTAAATAATCTCGGGTGCCTCAAACTTTTGCGATAGCAAAACTTTGAGGCACTTCACTAAACCGATGTAGTTTAGGCATCCCGTGAATGCAAATTAATTTTTTCACCATAGAGAACCTTTTCCAAATACTCTTTCGGGGCAAAGGCATGCTCCGGGGGCGGGTTCGACTCGACCAGCGGGTCGAACCCGCAAGAAACCCGCAAAAACAACACTAAACAAAATTACAAATAATCAACGGCTAAATGATTAGCTGTTCTCTTTTAATCGCAAGGTGATGCGAAGCAGTCGCAGTAATCCTTTATTGACAATACGCTGAATAAAAGAAATAATTTAATCAGCTTAAACATTTTAAATGGCAAAAAATCAGAAAAAACCAAGTTATTCCAAGCAAAAGAAAACATCGGTCTGGTCGTTAAACGCTAAAATGGGGCTGGCAACCCAGGAAACAATTGCCCAAAAGGCTATCGGAAACTTTAAGTAAATTAACGATTTTTCTCTAATTTTTTTCAATGAATAACGAAAACTATAGCTTCGACCCAGGTAACGATCAGCCTTCTTTTAATAATCCCTCGCAAAATATTCCTGGCCAAGGCCAACCTTACGAAAACCTGCCGCCACAGAATCTCAGAGAACCTCAAACCAAATCCAAAACATATAACACCTTGAGAAATATTTCACTTCTTCTCATTATTTTCTCTATCATCTGTCTTGTTCTTGGCTATATAATCGTCAGCCTGGGAGCACATGAATTTGAGTCTGCTATAGGACTATTCACTATTAGCGCAGTAGTAATCGGTTTGCTTATCGGCATAGCATATCTGGTTCTCGGAAGGAAGACCAGAAACACTTTCTATTATATTTTTCTTGCTCTTGTAATAGTTCTCACAATTGGAGTCATTTTTTGGATAGTTGAAACTACTATAAAGTTTAATGAAGCGATGCATCCCATCATAAAAAAAATTCAAGTTAATACTAGTCAGAGTAGTAATGCGCCAAAACCGACGGGAAATGACTGCTCTCTTATCACGGTACAGGAAATGTCCAGCATTTTACAAGTCAAGGGCATTTCACAAAAACCTATAGACGATTGGGAGTGCAGATATATACTTAGCCCTTCAGAAAACATGAATGTTGACCTTATCCAAACAGACAAAATGAGTAAGTTGGATCGTCAGATTGATGGAGACGCAAAATCCCTTTTTTATAAGACGAGAGAAGAGGATCAACCCATTGATTATCAAAACATCACGGGCCTGGGACAGGATGCGGGATGGGTAGAGGGACAGCAGCTGGATGTCCTTGTAAGTGACAATACTTACCTCAGAATAAGGTTCAGGCCACAGACACAGCCATACCCATACAAGCTGGCAGCATTTAAAGCGTTAGCAAATATTGCAATCCCCAGAATAAAGTAACACCATTAGATTTTTTGTTGCAAATATTCTTTGAGCGCAACCGCGTTGTTATGCTCTCGGTCTTTGGCGGCATAAAGCAGGACAATATCGCTTTCCTTTGCCCGATTTAAAATTGTCGTAATATCGCCTTTTTCGCCAAGGGTCCGTCCCTTGGCGGGTGCGGAGTCCAATTCCCGGAAGTAGCGCCGCTTGAACTCTTCCCATTTTTCCGGATCGTGTCCGAACCATTTGCGAAGCTCAGTGCTTGGGGCAATATCTTTTAACCACAAATCCGCACTTAGTTCCTCTTTTTGAATTCCCCGCGGCCAGATTCTATCAACCAGGATTCTATATCCGTCTTTTTGCTCTTTATCATAAACTCTTTGTGTTTCAATCATTTAAGCTCCTAACCTCCGTCCGGCCAAAAAGACTCGGCTCTTTTCGCGTTACAATATTTTCCGACTCAAGCAGACGCGAAAAGCTCGGCCAGCCGGCTCCGGAATCGGATTTTCTCAATTTGTCTACCGAAATACTTTATTTATATTTCTAATCCTAACCTTCTTAGATTTCATTTTTTGTACAAAAGCTACATACCAATCGCTGCGCAGTAAACATAAAATTTAAAAAAAGAGAAAGGAGGTGAAAAAAATGACGGCAAGAAATATGCTAACACTTTTTGCGGGGATAGTTTTTGGCATCGCGGAGGCTTTTCTGGGCCTAAGATTTTTCTTGAAGCTTTTCGCCGCTAATCCTGCGACACCCTTTGTCCGGTGGATCTACGACACTTCACAGCCAATACTTGCTCCGTTTGCCGGAATCTTCCCGACAAGGGTTACGGACGGTTTTATTTTTGAGATTTCTACCCTCTTCGCCATGATAGTCTATGCCATAATCTACGTGCTTATTGAGGCGCTTCTAAGGCTCATCACTGAGCCGGCCGTTGATGCGGAGGAAGCGGCAGAACATAGAACAACCCACAGACATTCTCATTAATGAAATTAAGGAACGGGAATCTTTTCCATGCTTGGGTTAGTGGAATCCCAATTATATATCCAAAGTTCCCCGCCTTGAGCGGTTAAGCCCTGCACATTACCACCACCCGCCATACTGGATGTATTGCTCAATTTGCAAACTATGCCACTACTATTCATTGCGGCAGCAATAGTGCTGAAACCTTGGTTGCTACACGAAACATAACCTAGAGAAAAATCACCCGCAGTGTAATTTGGATTACAATAAACCCTGTACTTTGCATAATAAGCCTCAAGGCAAGACCGAAGAGTATGAGCATTACTTCTGTTTGTGGTCTCTATTGCCGTATGTCTGGCTATATTAATCGCGCCAATCACCAAAACAGCAAGGACTGCAATAATCGCCATGACTACAACAAGTTCAATGAGGGTAAAGCCCTGTTTTTTTAGAAATTTTGAATGTTTTAAATTGCCGGTGCGTTTTTTCATAATAATTTTTGCATTATTATACAGCCATATTATCCACCTCAATTGATCTCTGAGTCAACAAGAAAGACACGAGACCAAGCTGTACCTTTTAGTCTTTATTAGTGCATTAAAACCATTGTGCTTAAAATCATGCCATCAGCCGCAACAAAAAAGGAAACGGTAGCCGGGTATGGAAAGGCAGGTTCTATGGAAAGGCAGGTTCGACCCGCTAAGCGGGTCGAACCTGCAAGAACTGCAATTATTTTTGTGATCTATGTCTGGCCGTTTTGTTGAGGATTTTTTTGCGAAGACGCAGATTCTTCGGAGTTACTTCAAGCAACTCATCATCCTCAAGGAAATCTAATGACTGTTCGAGGGTAAATATTGTCGGCGGAGTTAAGGTTAATGCCTCATCGGAGCTAGATGCCCGGACATTGGTTAGCTTCTTCTCCTTGGTCACATTGACCTCCAGATCGCCCTCGCGGGAATTTAAGCCCACAATCATACCCTCATAAACTTGCGTCTGCGGCTTGATAAAGACAATGCCTCTTCCTTGCGCATTATATAGCCCGTAACCAACCGCTTTCCCCGACTCGTGGGCAATAATGGCGCCGTTTCGAAGCTTTGGGATGCTAGCGCCAACCGGCTGGAACTTTGTAAATATGGAGTTCAGAATGGCCGTGCCACGGGAAAGTGTCAGGAGCTGATTTCGAAGCCCGAGTATTCCACGAGTTGATATTTCGAAAGTTAATCTGGTTGTGCCGTCAGTATTTTCCTCCTGGCTCACCAAAACGCCTTTTCGCCTGCCGACCTCCGCCGTAACCGCGCCGACATATTCTGTCCCGACATCTATCGTCAGTTCTTCCATCGGTTCACACTTAACGCCGTCAATTTCCTTCGTAATAACCTGCGGCTTGCCGACTTCGAGCTCATACCCCTCGCGCCGCAAAGTTTCAATAAATACGGATAAATGAAGTTCGCCGCGGCCTGACAATATGTAGTCGCCGTGGTCTCCCATTTCCATGCTCATCGAAACGTTGGTTTCGAGTTCTTTCTTAATTCTCTCCAAAATCTGTCGCCCGGTTACAAACTGACCCTCTTTTCCTGCAAATGGAGAAGTATTGGCAGCCACTGACATTTTTAGCGTCGGCTCTTCTATTTCAATCGTCGGCAGAGCCTCCGGGTTTTCGCTGTCTGCCACCGTGTCGCCAATACCGGCATTTTTAATCCCCGTCAATGAGACTATTTCGCCTGCCGGCGCTTCCGTAACTTCCATTTTTTTAAGACCCTGGGCAACATAAACCTTGTCAATCCTTGAGAGCTCTGTGCTTCCGTCTTTTTTGATTAAAGTAATGGTTTGGCCGGGTTTAATAAAGCCACGCTTGATCCTGCCAACCGCGTGTTTGCCCTGGAAACTGTCGCTTTCAAGAGAGGTAACAAGCATTTGAAAAGGTTTGTTGGCTTCCACCTCCGGAGCAGGAACATGGTTTACAATCGCCTCGAAAATGTCGGTTAAATCGGCTTTCTCAGTCATATTTTCCGGAACTTCCTTCCAGGCTTTTCCTTCTCTGGCAATGGCAAAATAAATAGGAAACTCGAGCTGATCAACATCAGTCGCCAGATCCAGGAATAAGTCGTGGGTTTTATCTATGACATGCTTTATCTGTGCATTCTGTTTATCGATCTTGTTTATTACCACAATCATTCTTAGGCCAATCTCAAGCGCTTTTTTGAGCACGAATTTCGTCTGCGGCATCGGCCCCTCATGGGCATCAATGACGAGAATGGCGCCGTCCGCCATGTTCAAAGTCCGCTCAACCTCACCGCCAAAGTCGGCATGCCCCGGTGTGTCGATGATGTTGATTTTGACATCGCCATACTGGACGGCTGTATTTTTGGCGAGAATGGTAATGCCGCGCTCGCGCTCCTGGTCGTTTGAGTCCATAATGAGGGTTTGCGAAAAGGCCGCCTCGTTTTCGCGGAAAGTTTTGGACTGCTTTAAAAGCCCATCGACAAGAGTAGTCTTGCCGTGGTCAACGTGGGCTATAATTGCAACATTTCGTAAATTCATAATTTTTCTTTTCTTCAACAAGGTCGGAGCCTTGCTGTACTCACAAGGATCCGACCTTGAAAGCAATTCTCTCTCCGTCATTCCTTATTAAGTTGTCATTCCGGGCTTGACCCGGAATCCAGTCCCTGTCATCCTGAGGCTTGAGCCTGCCCTGAGCGGAGCCGAACGGGAAGGATCTCGAGATTCTTCCTTCGTCAGAATGACAACGCTTTTCTTTTTTCCTCACTTTACCGTCATTCTGGCCTGCCTGCCGGCAGGCAGGCTTGTCCAGAATCCGTTTTCTAAATAAAAAGACTCGCTTTTCAAGGTCACGCGAGCCATCTTTCTTGCCTTTGTAACTAGCTAATTATAGGCTAAATCAATGCAAATGTCAATTTTTTGACTCCATGAAAATATAATTTTAAAACCTCTTTCTCCTTGCAGCTACTTACTGCTTTTTCTTCGGTTATCTTCTTTGCAAAACATCTGGCAATTTTCAGCGATGGTTTTGCCGCCCTCGCTCCAAGGAGTGATATGATCGGCTTCCATCTCGCCAATCTCAAAATGTTTCTTACAGTCTGGGCAAACTCCATCCTGCCGTTCATAGGTTTCGCGCTTCATTCTGTCGGTAAACGCTCGAATATTCAAATATTTTTCCTGTCGAGTTAGGACATACGGATAAATACCAGCCTTTTTAGTTACATCCTCATCTTGCATTAACTCTTTGATTTCAGTTTCCAGTTTATCAGCGTTTAGCTTCGCGTCTTTAAATTCGTTATACAGCTTACCCCACTCAACACTACTCATTTCTCGGCGATAATTCGTGAAAGTTTGCCTCACCCATGCAATCACATTTTGGAAATAGTCCCACAACTCGTCTGCGTTCGGGTTGTGTTGGTGCTTGGCCATATAATCTTCTATTTTGCCGTCGTTGATCCATGAAAGAGCGGTTTCTAAATATTCTTGTCTGATTGGCGAACCGCTAACCAGCTGTCCACCATCATTTGCCAATAGATACGCCGCACAGTTTGACTTACTAAATTTCAGCTTAGCGTCAGAGAGCCATGGTCCGGTATAAACCGCATTGCGCAGCTCTTGATCGGTAAGTTTCTCGCCGGCGATATTAATAATCTTGAACCAGTCCAGTCGCTCTTTGTCAGTGCCTTCGCAGAAGTAAATCATTAGCTCGTAATCCAAGATCTGGTCTTGCTCTTCATCGGTTAGGTTATGGAAAAACCGATCGTTCAGCGAAAAATCACCAGTAACATATTGCCCAATACTGATTGTACGCTGCTGTCCATCCAAAACCTCAAAATTGCCTATATCGGTCTTAACCCAATACATTACATTAAGCGGAAAGCTATTTTTGATCGTTTCAATCACGGCATCCCGCTGTTTGTCTTTATACACAAATTCTCGTTGATACTTCGGACGAACATCTAGCTTGCCGCCATAGGCCACGACGCCTTCTTCGTTGGCCCTCTCTTCGTAACTGTCAATAACATCACGGACCGGAATTGTATGTAGCTCGATTTTCATATTATTTTTCCTTATGTTTAATAAAAACTCTATGATAAGTTTTTTGGCATAATTTGCCACCATAAATTATTTGTCGGGATTTGTACTCCTTAAACGCTGGGTTCCGTCTTAGAGTCTGTAGATCTATACAAGGCTCATGACATTCTAAAATCTCAAATTGTTCAGGATTATATTTATCAATAAATGTAATTGGTACGCCCATTACACCATCATAATTCATTGGGATTTCAAGAATCCTAGATACCTCAATGGCATCATAATTTTCATATTTTGGATATTCTTGCGGTGAGTATTTTTTGTAAAGCACTAAGCTTTCGTGGCGTTTTGTGGTGTCTAAGTTTGTGAACCACAAAACGCGACCCATACTTAAATATTTAACGCCGTCTACAATTTTTTTTCTAGACTCGGTTGGTATATCATAGTCCATTGGAACCTGGAACCACTTAGTCCCGCCATTATCATATCCGAGCCAGAGCTTATTTTCTTGGACCAACTTAAAAATTTCTTTATAGGTCGCAGCGTTCTGGTCACCGAGAATCAAAAATTTTTTGTTATATTCTACAAGCTGCGCGACATATTCGCGAAACAGCGAAAAAGGCGGGTTTGTTACGACAATGTCAGCCTGTTTCAAAAGTTCGACACATTCTTCACTTCGAAAATCACCACTGCCTTTAAGCGGTGTGGCAACATTGGCATCATGTCTGAGCAGCCAATTCACATCCGCGAGGCCAATCGCCCCGTCAGAATCAAAATCCTTCACTTCGTTAATTTCTATTCTAAACGGCTCTTTCCCTTCCGGCTTCAGTCCTTCAATCTCAAATAACGGTAATTGACCCCCTACGATTGGTGAAGGAACATAACTTGTTGTAATGAGTCTCTTAAGACCAAGGGCATTGAAATTAGCTGCAAAATATTTAAAAAAATTGCTCTCAAACGGGTCATCGCAGTTACAGTAGACAGCCTTATCACGAAACTGGTTCTTGTAGTGCTTGAGTTCTTTTTCGATATCAACAAGCTGGGTATAAAACTCGTCCTTTTTTGCCTTTTTAGCTTTATGTAGATTTGCGTTTGCCATAAAAATATTTTTTTCTTGAGCCCTAAAATTATACCTTATTCTAAGGAATTTTTAAAGAGCGAGAAATTCATTGCATATACTCTAGATCAAACCTGTCTGTCGGAAGACAGAGGAATGACAAGCATTAGTACGGCAAGTAGTAACCGACACCTTCATACGAGTAAATATTTGGCCAGGTGGCTAGAATGTGGTCTTTTTCAGCCGATGAAATTGTCCAAAAGTGCGAACCATTTACCGTATTGAAGAAACGATAGACGGGAGCGGCGCCGGTCGAGCTGTTTGAGACATAATATGCGATGCCTTCATAGGTATAAATAGAGGACATATTGGCAATGACCGAATTTTTTTCCGACAAAGAAGAAGTGAAGAAGTGGTAGTTGTTTTTGGAGCTGTAAAAGCGGTAGAGCGGCGCGGTATTGGCGCCCGAAGCGTAACGCATATTGTAGGCGATGCCCTCGTAACTGTAAATGGTCGGCCAGGTGGCGATGATGTGGTTCTTTTCCGTCTGTGAGTCGGTGAAAAAGTGCGAATGGTTTGTCAGATTATAAAATCGGTAGACAGGCGTCGCCGGATTGGCGTTGCCGTAAATATAGTAGGCCGTTCCATCATCCGTGAATGTTGTCGGCCACTTCGCCAAAATATCGTTTTTCTCATCAACCGAGGCGGTATCGATATATGCTTTCGTTATCGTGTTGTAGAGGCGATAAATCGGCTGCTTGTTGCTTGCGAGCAAGGAACCCTGGAAGGCAATCCCTTCATAAGTTAAGCCCGGCGCCGACATCCAGGAGGTTTTTTGGCTGTCGGAGGCGGTGTAATAATGAATCCCGCGATTATCCAAAAACCGGTAAACTGCCTGCTCGTTATTTGCCGATCCCGCCTCGGTTTTGAAAGCGATGCCTTCGTAGCTGTAGATATTTGATAAATTTGCAATTACATTATTTTTCTCGGTGTCTGACGCGGTGTAGAAATGGTCGCCGTTTTTTCCGTCATAGAAGCGGTAGACATTTACATAGCTTGTCGGGTTTACATTCACAACTGTCGAAGGGCTGGTGAGAGCGCTGTATGAGGCGGTAACGCCATAAGTGCCGGGGATGGATCCGGTGAAGAGCCCACTTGCATCGCTGCCGACCCAAGTCAGGCTAAGGGTAGGAATATTATAATTGTCCTTATCCTGAACATTGCCGGTAAACTGGATGGTTTGCGCGGGCGTGATGGTTTGGGGCGCGGTCGGCGATATGGCCACATGATCCGGGGTGAGAAGTTCAAAGGTAGCGCTAATAGTGTGGTTTGCCAGCGGATTTGAGAAAGTATATGTCGAAACGGCGCCGACCGATACGCCATCCACCAAAACATCGGAGATTTTATATACAGAATTTGGCGTAATGGTGTAGGTCTGGCTTTGGGTATGATTTAGGGTCGTTACTCCGGCCGGGGAAATAGAGCCGTTTGATCCCGCCGAGGCGGTAATGGTGTAGGTCAAAACCTGGACATTCAATGTCACATAGGATGAGTTGTGGCTGACCTGAGTTACACTAATGCCATTTGCAGGATCGGTAAATGTTTCACCATCCCGAAGAGCAGCGTTAAGGGGAGTGGCTGGGGAATAATTTGCCGGCAGCGGCGGGTGGAAGTTTAAGAGGTCGCTTCGAAATGTCGGGCTATCGCCGATGGTAGCTGTCGTCCCGCTTGTAAAGTCAGCGCCACCGCTCATATTTATATTTGCGTCAAAGCCCACAGGTTGGCGGTATCCGAAATAATAATATTGGCTGGTATCGTTTTTAGGGATTTTGATCGCCTGGATATTGTTCGTTTGGGTTTCGTCTTGATAAACGGTAAATGTGCCTCCGCCGGAACTGTTGGTCACATCAATAGTCTGAACATTTGCGGGCGGTATCCATCCCTCGGCGATTTTATGCGCCGGGTTAAAATGCAACGGGTAATCGGCGTGGGGCTGGCCCATAGCGTCGGAGTAGTCGCCATACCCGACTATATTGCAAGAGCTCCCGAGAATCGAAGATCCGCAATCATAAACCGCCGCGTGCCCCATGCCAAAGTTGTGGCCAAGCTCATGGGCATAGAGCGGACTCCAGTTGTAGCCAACATACAAGCTCCAGCTTCCCGGCGCGTCCGCGACGCCGATAAACCCGCAGTTGGCATTATCCGGCACGATGTGCTCAACCAGGTCATAGTTGGCCAGATTTACCCCGGCATTCGTTGCCATTGTGTCCGCCGCGTCCGTCCAATCCTGGCCGTCACTTCCGCAACTGGCGCTTGATGAGTACGGCACGGTGTATGGTCCGACCACATCTCCCGACATCGAAAGCTGATTATAGCTGTTTTCTTTGTAATAATTATTGGTTGAATATGCGGCATTGTACATCTCGGTGTTGACTTGCGTCGAGTTGAAAGGATTTGTCGAGTTGCTGAAATTCATTAAAATAGTGAGAACTTTTTTGGCGCCAGTCGGAGTCGCGGCGAGAATGGGCGCGCCAGTCGCCTGCACACTACTGCCCGATGCCAGGACAATAGTCGAGTCCAGAGCCAAGCCGCTCACCGTTACTTCCTTTACAGATTTAAGCTTTTCGGGTTTTCTCTCGAAATACAGGCTGTCGTATCGCCCCGGAGATTCCTTTAGCTGGTAAAAGGTCGAGCCTGGTCCAACTTTTGCCTCCGCCATTTTGACAACCAGCTCCCCTTTCACTGTTTTCTCGCTCTCGACCAAGGCTTTTTCTTTGTCGGTCAATCTTGCCGTTATTTCCCTCGGAAGGGCATTTTTCTGTAATATTGACGGGTCTTTCTGCACTTCCTGAAGCAAGAATTTTTTTCTTTGATCAAGCGCCGCGATTAATTTGTCTTCATTTTGTTTTGCGGAATTATCCGGCTTCGCAAGTTCATTAATGGTGCTGTTAATCGAGATTAGCGATTGTTCGGGACTTTTCGGGTCTTGCAAATGACCCGGAATAAAAAATAGCCCAAAGGCAAAAATCAAGATGGGCAAATAGCTAATTACTTTAAATAATTTTGTCTTGGTATTCTTCAGCATAGAAGTTATAAAATTACCTCACAAGTATAGCACAAAAATAGAATTGTAAAACGAACTCGGGCGGCCTTACAGCCGTCAGGCAATCAGTTGGTTTGGGATGTTAGAAATGAGAACTTTGCCTATTTAATTTCTTTCGAAAGACTTAAAAGCGCGTCCAGCACGATTTGAGTGCCTTTAGCTAAAGTTTCTTCCGTTACTGATTCCTGGGTCGTATGATAATCAATCCCGCAGGAACCTGTGGTAATGGTTTTTATTCCATTTGCATTAAAAACATTCGCATCGGTATTGCCGCCAACTAGCTTAATATCTGGTTTTATCTTGTTCTTTTTGCATGCGGCCGCAATTGTCTGAACGAGTTGATCTTCCGCACTTAAAACAAAAGGCCAGGCTTCCTGATGATTTTTTATCTTTACCTCTCCGCCCATAGATTTTGCAACTTCTTCAAAAGTCTTCACAAGTCTCTGGCAATGTAGTTTGAATTTCGCAAGACTTCTACTCCTCACTTCTGCCTCAATCAAAACTTTTGCGGGCACTATATTTCTCGCTAGGCCGCCATTGATTAAACCGACATTTAGAGTGGTCTCTTCATCAATCCTTCCCCATTTTATTTTTTTAATGGAGTTTGCCGCGATCTCTATCGCATTTATTCCTTTTTCTGGATGCATGGCATGCGCGGATTTTCCTAAAATCTCAATATCAAACTGCATATTTGCCGGCTCCCCGATAATGATATGCCCTGGTTCGGCATCGAGATTTATAGCTTTTTTTGATTTGAGTGTTTTAAAATCTAAATTCTTCGAACCAACTAATCCAGTTTCTTCCTGGACAGTAAAAATAACTTCGAGTTGAATTGGCTTATTATTTTCACTTAGGACTTTTAATATCTCAAGGATCGAGGCGACACCGGTCTTGTCGTCCGCGCCAAGAATTGTGCTTCCATCGGTCTTTATTGTCCCATCCTTGGTTATGATTGGTTTTATATTTTTCCCGGGTTGAACAGTGTCTACATGGGCCGCCAAAGCGATGATTGGGCTCTCCCCGTTTGATGCTATTAAGTTGCCGGTTTTATCAACTACACAAGTAAAATTCAGGTTGTTTAATTCATTCTGAAGACACTCAACAATCACTTCCTCTTCGCCGGATTCGCTATCGATTTGAACCAGTCGAATGAAAGAATTAATTAATCTTTCCTGATTGATTTTCATAGAAAATATTATAGCACATTCCTGACAACGCACTATATTGCGCCAAATACTGTCATTTCGACCGACTTCCTGCTAAGGACAAGTGGAGAAATCCCTTGAAACGTCATTCTGGCGACGAATAGGAGTCCAGAATCCAGACCTGTTCTGGCTTGACCAGAATCTAACGTTTCAAACATAAAAATAGATTCTGGACAGGCCAGAATGACAGCCCAAAAATGTTTTTCAACGGCATCAGCGAATTTTGTATACTTTTATTTCCGCCCATTTCCTGTAATATTTTTGTATGAAGCAGAAATTAATTCAGACGCAAGCTAAGGAAATCTTTACCAGAACAAAGCTGCCGGGCTGCGATTGGGTGATAAACCAATATGTCGGTTGCGAACACAACTGCAGCTATTGCTACGCCAGATTTATGGCAAGGTGGAAGGGATATGGCGACTGGGGAACCTGGGTGGAAGCCAAGATGAACGCGCCGGAACTTGTAAAAAACAGGCTGATTTCCGGACGGGTTTTTATGAGCTCGGTCAGCGACGCATATCAGCCGATCGAAAAAGAACTGAAGCTAACGCGGCGAATCTTAGAAAATTTAGATAAAAAAACGAACCTTTCGATCCTCACAAAGTCCGATCTTGTCCTCCGAGATTCCGAGATATCGATATTTTAAGAAATTTTGAAAACGCGGAGGTAGGCTTCACTATTAATTCATTCGCAGGTAAAGAGGAGGAACTTTTCGAGCCCGACTCGTCGACAAATGAGGAAAGGATTGAAGCGATGAAAATATTAAAGAAAAACGGCATCAAAACATTCGCCTTCGTGAGCCCGATAATCCCAGGGCTAGTCGGCTCTCATGCCATGCCTTGTCATTCCGACCGACTTCCTGCTAAGGACGAGCAGCCTTCGGCTCTGAGGCTCAGGCTCGAAGAGAGGAATCCCTTAGCAAAAAAACAAAGAGATAACCGCAATAATTTTAATACCAAGGGATTTCTCCATTCGTCACTCCGTGATGTCAGTCGAAATGACAACGAAACCTTACTTAATATTATTGAAGAAACGAGAGGTTACGCCGACTACTACTGGTTTGAAGTGATAAATCTGCGAGGCGCGGGAAAAGAATTTTCAAAAATATTAGAAACAAACTATCCAAAGAGCTACGAAATTGTGAGCAATAAGCAATCATTTGCAAATCGCATCGAGGAGATGAAAAAAATAATCGCCGATTCCGGAGTCAAAACAAAAGGCATCGAGGTTCACTAAAATAGTCTGCTTTTCCATTAATCATAAAATCACCACGAAAATGTGATGTTATAAAATTTTCAATAAATCGAGATTGCCCACAATTAGAGCCTCTTTTTTAGCTCTTGACCATTTCTTGAGTTGTATTTCTCTTTTCATCGCATCTTTCCTTGATGAGAATTCTTCAGTGTAAACAATTTTGAAAGAACCTTTATTTTGAGATGTAAACTTTGCGCCAATTCCCCAATTATGATATTCCTGACGCTTGACAATACAGTTGGTCTGGCCGATATATAGCTTATTGTTTTCAGATCTTAAAATATAAACGTAAAACATTTTGCCCTTCGATTCTTACTATTAATATAGTAACTCACTCAGGACATTCGGCTCTAGTATACAAATGGTCATAGCTTATGAATAGAACAAACCCATACTGGTCGTAGACCATGAGCGAGGATTGAAATGACGAGTCGAATGGTGGAGGGTACTCGAAGAACTTGGAACTCCTTATCGAGATTGCTCTTGAGTGGGAGCCTGCCTTAAAGGTTATTTATGAAGAACAAGATAGTGAATCTGGACAAGACTTAGTCGTTGCCCAGTGATTTTACGTTCAGCACCTTCAAAATACGCTGCATTTTCCCGTAAGTAATATTCTTTTCCCCACGCTCAACCATAGCGTAATAATTCGTAGTAATTCCTGCTTTTTCAGCTACCCGAGCTTGAGTCAGGTCAGCCGCCTCGCGAGCCTTCCTAAGTTCTTTTCCGATTTTTATGGCTTCTTTATTCTTCATATATGCGTATTTTAACAAACTATAGTGATAATTTCCATATGAAAAACAAACCAAAGGAGAAAACCAATGACAAATCAAACGACAACCATCTATAACGAACGCACCTTTTACCCGGCCTTTATCAAAGATGTTCTGCAAGCCGAGAAAGAGGTTATTATTTATAGTCCTTTTATCAGCAAGTACCGGGCTGCTTTCTTCAGGAAGACTTTTGTCAGACTAAGAATTAAAAACATTCAACTTACCATATTTACCCGCCCCGTTGAGGAGCATGAAGAATATGTCCAGGAAGAAGCTAAGGCCGCTATCAGAATCTATGAGAGCTTAGGAGCCAAAGTGGTTTTTCTAGAAGGCTCTATACATGAAAAAATAGCCGTGATTGACAAAAAAATTCTCTGGACCGGGAGCATGAATATTCTCTCTCAAAGATCAAGCAGAGAGATAATGACAAGGGTAGAAGATGAAGATTTGACCTCTCGGGTTATATCGTGCCTGGATTTAGACAGAAATTTAAGACTAAAGACTGGCAATAGGACCTCAATATTAGGGGTGGTCATAAAGAGCATTTTTTCTGGCTTATTCGCAATGATTCGCTGGGTTATGGTAGTATTGGTTAAAGCCGTTGTAGCTATTTTTAATGTAATAAGTTTTATTTTAGGATAAAAAATCATGGACGATAACTCGTTTTTATCAATCGACTACTCTAAACTCCCGGAGCCTACCAAGGCCGAGGTTGAGGTTGCCATTGAAAAGCTCTCAGAAAAATTTCATCGCGCATTCACGTATGAAGATGCCTCTAGGTTTCTTACACTGAGTAAAGCCCTGGCAATGTGGGAAGAAATTTATAAGGACTTTGAAGAAGGCAGGCAAGTTGATAAGAAGCATGCAAAGATGGTCAAAAAGTATTTTAAGAAAAATGGCGAGGATATTTCCCTCAAAAGAGCTTCTATTGAGGCAGAGAAAGGTCTCATCACCAACATTACACTTGAAATGCTCAAAATTACAGATGAACTAAAAGCATTAACCGAAGGCTGAGCAACCTGTATTGAAAAAGACGACCTAGCGGTCGCCTTGATCAAGGTGCATTATTATTTTTTACGTGGGTGGTGCGAGGTTCAGACGGATTCCGCCTAGTTAATCCTGGCGATGGCGAAGTAACCGCAGATCTTGCGCTGGCCATCGGCTTCAACAATGAAGGGCTTCTTTGTTTCCAGAAGCCTAAGAACGAGATCTTCGAGTGGCTGGGGATGCAGCTCGAAGCTTTTATCTGCGCTTATGTCGGGTTCATCGGAACCTTTGTATCGGCGCAGACAGGCCTCGCTTCCGTCTGAAAGTGCGACCATGACCTCTTCCTGGTGCCAGACCATTTCCATGATCTTTTTGGCATCTTCGATGTTCACTGTGGGTGCTTTTCGCTCATTGTCGTAAGGCATTCTAACATCCCTTCAGAATTTGGCAGTTGCATTTGTAGCCGACATGGTGAGTACAACCTGATTTTCTTCTCTTTGCCTCCTCGGTAGCTACTTTAGCTTGAATAGCCATATCTTTTGCAACCTCGGCAAGATCATATGCCCAGCATTGGTAGACGGCTTCTACACCCAAAAAAGTGAGCGTGAGCTGCTCATCACCATTGTGTTCAATGGTAAATTCCGGGCGATCATCACAAGGAGTAACCGTGATAGCTTCTCCCTTTTCTCCTTCTTCACAAAACTGTAGGATCGTTGAGATAGCTTCTGCGTCCAAGTGACAACAGGTATTAACTATCCAAAAGTTGGCATAACCCCAATCATCTCCTACCCGAAATCCTCGCGAAGAACAACTGAGATCTCCGGTTTTTGTGAAGGTTACGGATGCTTTACGAATAGTGCTCAAGAAAAACACCTCCTCTCAAAGAACTAGAATTTAAAAAGATGGATACCCTCCACCTTTTCTTTGCCTCAGGGCTTTATTGTACTTGAAAAGCTTAATTTTGTCAAAAATATTTTAACGATTTCGACCTTGCCATAGGATACTTTTTGTGGTATGATAAGAAACCTTGAACCTTGAAAACATTCCAGGGTTTTATTTGGTTATAGGCCGATAGGTTTGTAATCAGATTTTACTCTGGAAAAAATATTAAAGGAGTGATGATCTTGAATGCTAAAATCCACATCTTTTTTAGTGAAGGCCCTGTATGTATAAGATGCAGGCATCCTTTTACGGAAGAGGAGCTCGAGAAGGGAGAGATGGGCGAAGTAATGAAGGGTCCGGCCAAAGGTCGGCCAAGACTAACGCTCAACTGCTCAAAATGTCATCAGAAGAACATTATCATCAAGGGCAAAACCTCAGAGGAGGCGTAACGTGAGCAAACTTATGGACAACCTGAATAACGTGTATCGTGAGATGTCTTTGCTCAAAGACGTCGATCATGGAACACTCGAGATCTTCTCAATGAGCATATCCCAAGTGGAGACACTCGAGAGAGATGCCGAGTACAACAAGAAGGAGAATCTGAGACTTTCCAAGGAGCTTTATGGGCCAAAGCCAACGAAGGGGACAGGAGTTGCTGGTGGCGGTACGTAAGGACAAAACACCATAAAACCTCAGAGGAGGTGTAATCCTATGATGAAGATAGATAATGCATTTGGGGGAAATACTCTCGACATCAAGCTAAAAGATACAGGCATCAAAACCACCTTGGAGATAGACCCCAGGAGATGGGATCATCATGAGTTAATACTCAATATCCTGTCAGCTGTTGGTTTTTCAGTCGAGACAAAGGTGGGATTGCGGACGGGAGTTATTATCACTCCGTTACCCAAACACTACACTTTCTTCCATAGTGCTGGTGGAATAGGCGTCCTCGAGCTGTGGCATAGTCACACATACCTCAAGATAACAAGCGAGGGCGACATAAATATCACGGGTAAGGAAGAAATAATGGAGAAGGTGGCTAACCTGTGCCTGCACAGTAACCCTCCTCTTACCTGCTCTGTACAAAACGGTGTTTAACAAACCGTACGACCATTCAGACGAAGGAGGTGTGACATGACAAACATGATATCAGTGTCTGTGAAAGTGCTCGGTGACATTCCAGAGGATGACAGGCGTGTTTTTGCTAATCTGGTGAAAGATTTGATATCCAGATCATTCGCAATCTCTATGTCTGATGTAACACTTTCCATCCTGGAGCGTCAGTACACCGACAATCCCGCACAGTTGATGATAGAGATCAACTATATCCCCCAGAAACAGATAAAGGCCTCCGTCCTGAACGAGATGTCCGACACTATTTCGACAAGGGTCTCGAACTACTTCGTGAGGAAAGGACTGCAACGACGGGTGAACACCTATGCTTTGGGAATGTTTTACTTCTCAAGCAGCGAGGGTGAGCGCCTATCAGAGCAAATAGGCCAATTATCTCCATTCGAGCTCATGTCATGAGGGAGGTGTAACGTGCCATCAGTAAAGGTTTTAGGAGAAATTCCGCAGAAAGATGAAGGATCCGTTATCAACATCATTGTGGCCAAGGTTGCCCAACGCCTTGCTGCGCCAGCCAGCGCTGTAAAGGTTTCAATTTTAGGATCGCAGTACGCGAACAGTCGCAGCAAGATCATGGTTGAGGTCAATTACAAGCCTGCGGAAGAAAGAACTCCCGAAGTACTTACCGCGATGTCTCGAGAGATAACTGCCGAACTTTGGCGTTACTTTCCTACAAGAAGTAAGAAAATCGTAACGTACACAGTCGCTATGGAGAACTTCTCCTCAAGCGACGATCTATAACCGAATGAGGTATGACATGGCAAAAGGATCGCGTGGCACAAAGTTCGAAACGGAAGCAAGCCAGGAAGAGCTGGTACAAGCACTTCTTGATACTGACAACAGCTGTGGCCGGCGGCATGGGCCAGGCGGTTACGAGATCTATGACAAGGGTGAGGTTGCCAAAGGCGTCGTTCTGATAACATTTACAGAACGTTGTTGCGCCCCGGCAATGACATTCCCTGTCTTCATCGAAGACGGAAGCATCTGTGCGGGAACGATTTCCTTGATGGTTGGCAGTATATTGAGCAACAACAAGATCATCCACAAGGTTATTCCCAGCTGTGAGATGCCTTCGTATGTCACAGAATACTACGCGCGGATAACCGCGAACAATACCTAAAACCGAAGGGTCATGGTATCAAGTAACAATTAGCACAGGCGCCGGAAACGGCGTCTTTTCTTATATAAATAATTGCATTGAGAAATCACACAAACAATGCTAAAATTACCTCTACATTGGGGAGGGCTAGTATAGCCTCCTTTTTGCGCTCTTTGTCAATACGGATTTTTCCGTTCATATCATACATTTTCGAATCAACGACCAGGAGGTCTGGCAATGACTGATAACGAACTGGACAAGACTGATTTTTTCTACCTCAATCCCAATCCTGAAATAGTGGTGCAAATGATCAGGCGGGAATCTGAAGAAGGCTATTTTGATGCCTTCCAGAGCGTTGGTCCTACAGTTGCCTTGTGTTCCGGCATTTTCCGCCAGTTTCCCGAGAGGGTTGCAGAGTGGATGGATCAGCTCGAAGATCTGCCGGAAAAAACGAGGCATGGCTTAAATCTTGCCTTATGGTATTCGGACGTTGATGAGGGTAGGGCCTGTCTTCAAAAAGCTCTTCTCAAGAGTGCCAAT
>JAJYQQ010000033.1 GCA_021794535.1 bacterium | reverse complement strand
ATATATTTTAGAAATCCATTCGCATTCATCTTGCCGCGATAAGCATGCGTGCTTCCTGCTTGCAGGCATTTTTTTAGATCTTTTGCTGTTTTTCCTTCATAGATGGTGAAGGCAATCCCGACGGCTTCTTTTGTGTGAGCATCAGATCCGCCCACCTCGGCCTTCAATAGAAGTTTTCTGTTCAGGTATTTAGCCCTTAATCCTTCCTTGACGGCAGTCACAAAGGGGGTGGCGTTCACTATTTCGACAGCGTCAAAATCTTCCCTGATCAAAGTTATTCCGCCAACGCCGTCAACCTGTTCGCCCCTCAAAGTGCGCAGGCGAGTCTGAAAGAAAGGATGCGCCGCCACGGCAATGCCGCCCTGGTCATGAATGGCCCGAATCGTTTCTTTGGCGCTCATACCCGGCTTTATCTTTTTTTTGAGGAATAAGCCGACAATATGCCCTTCGATAGCGGTTATTTCCTCGCCGGTCACCACTTCCAAGTCGTAGCCTTTTTCTTCGGCTGCTTTTCTGGCTTCACGCGCGCCATCTATCTCATCATGATCAGTAATAGCTATCAGGGAAAGGTCGGTATTTTTGTGTGCCCAGTCGACAATCTGTTCTGGTGTAGCCTTTGAATCGCTGAAGCTTGTGTGGACATGCAGATCCGCCTTGGAAATATTGGGCAAGGCTTGTTTCTTGATCTTATTCTTTCTCATAATTTTTCTCTTTGCCACGAAGTGCATTATAGCAGATATATGTATTCTCTGGCAATTTACTCGGGAAGGAGCTCAACCCTTGATATTCCGGAAGAAAGATCAATGTTAAGTTTATTTTTTTCATTTTTCAGATTCGGGCTTTCAAAATTAGCATCTTTCTTGGATAGCCCGAATTTTTGAAAGTTATTTGACATAAGCGTTGAATGAGAGTGAACTATTATTCCTAAATCTTTGGGCACATAAAGCCTGATCGCACTGGCGCCGGCATTGATTTTTGCGTCAATACTCGAGCTGGCTCCAAATCTCACGTTGATATTTGATGCTCCGGCATCAATATCAAGCTTGGGTACTTTAAGGTTCTGAAAGTTCAGATCGACGTCCGATGTTTGGGTGGTAATGTCAAAAGAGTAAGGAATTTTCTCCGAAAAATCCATATTCAGCTCATTTACCCCTTTGGATGCAAACGGCTTTTTTATCCAGGGCGACGTCTTTAGCGTCAGCTTTGCCTTATCACCAACCATTTCCAGGCTTTCGTTCATGGTAAAGAAATTTGACTTATGTGTACCGCTGTATAGAAGGTTGCTGCCCGAGTTATCTATGGCACCAAGCTGAATTTTCGAAGATCCGAAGATAATCCTTACATCAGAATGATCAATTTTTTTCGGCAGTTCGTTTGATAACATAGTTGTGGTAACGTTCGTTCCATTTCTTTCGGCAAACTGGTCGGTATTAAAGTACTGACTCTTCCAGGTTACCCATAGGCCGGCGCCCGTCAGGGCAAAAATAAGCGCAAATATAGACGAGCCGAGCAAGAAGTTTAGCTTCCACCTCCTGATGAGAAAAGCGATGCCGAAGATGACTAGCAGCATCGGCCAGAACTGCCAGACAAACAGCCAAATGCCCCAGGGAACAAAGCGAGCCGTCGTCAAGAAGAGAATTACGCTTAAGAAAACTACGAGAAAACCTATTGCCACTCTGAATGGATACATTTTCATTTTTTTGCGTTATAACCGGAAAAAATTAATACTATTCCCAAACCAATCAGAATTAGCGGCCAATACTTGTCAAGTCGAAGCTCCGGGAAAAAGTTATTCGCCAGAAATATTACCCCCAAAAGCAGGAGGATGAAGCCGAAAAGCGCGCTTTTCCCATATATTCTAAAGTTCTCAACAATAAACTTTTTTTCTCTCTCTGCTAACGTTCCTTTTTCCTGCATATTCAGGTCGGAGAGCTTATCTCCCGGATTTTCGGGAATAATAATCCAGGCAACTATGTACGCCCATATGCCTGCTCCTCCGGCGACGGCAAACAAAACCCAAATAAGCCGGATAATGCCCGGATCCACACTGAAGTACTCGGCTATGCCGCCGCAAACACCGGCAATTATTCTATTGTCACCCGCCCTGTATAAAGCCTTTTTACTCATAAAGTTTTGATAATTTCTTCTAGACAAGTGCGATTATAGCTGAAATCAGTTCAAATAGCAATCAGGAGGAGACACCAGGAAAAGACTTCTTATCTTCTTAGACCCCGGCTTTCTCCAAAATTTTCTCTGCCCCTAACTTTGCCTTTCCATAATCATAATCTTCACCGGAAATTTTAAACGAGGCACAGGCACTGCCAAAGGCCGTGGCGCGTATCGGATCCTTGTTTTCTAAATATTCTGCCATAAAGCCAACCGAGAAAGTATCTCCCGCGCCACCGGAATCTCCGTGGACTTTAAAAGTTGGAATTTCTTCAAGCGACAAACCTTTCCTTGCCAATATTATGCCTTCACACCCTTTCGTAAACAAAACGATAGGAAAACCGTTTTCCGCCAGGCATTGAATTTTTTCATCCTCATTTTTTATTGAGGGATCAAACTTCATTCCTTCCAGGTCGTCTTGGCTGACTTTTAAGATGTCCACTTTGTTACGAAACTCATCAATCGTATCCCAGTCTACCTGATCTATCAAGTAATATCCTTCCTTATCCTTTTCTCCAAAGGCCCTGGTTAGCCCGCCGACATCCAGAAATATGGTTTTGCCTTTAAAAATCTCGACTGTTTCTGCTGAAATTTCATGAAAACCGGGGAAGAAAATGACAGCATCACAGTCTTGCTGGTTCGCAAGATCTTCTTTACAAAGAGGTCTTTTGATATGATCTTTCATCCTGAGCTGGCGCCGCTCCCCGCGATAATCGTTGTAAAAATTATTGCTGCTGTTTCGCGGAATTCTCATAACATCTATGCCATATGATCTGATTTCTTCAACCCCAGGACCAATGTCTTCTGCTCCAACGGTTATCACTTTGGCGGGAATGCCTAAGATTCCGGCTGTTCTGCCGCCATATGCCACGCCTCCCCCAAATCGTTCGCGAATACCGTCGTCATATGTGGCGACGGAATAAGTCACCGAGCCAATAATAAGAAGTTTGGCTTTCTTAGGCATTTATATACTTAGTTATTTTTTCAAAACATTTGAGTGTCCGGCCAAAACTGGATAATGCTTATTAACTTCTTCAAAATCAAAATTAATTGGATTACCGCGCCAGTCCATAACCACACCTCCGGCTTCCTCTATGATAATTTTGACAGCGGCGATATCCCAAACGCTCGTCCCAAGGTTTAAATGCGCCTGAAATTTGTTCTCGACAACGCCGATTAAACTGAGCGTTAACGATCCTTGCTCCCGAACACGAAGCACATGAGGGGTTAGGTCGATGGCAAGCTGAAACATTTTGACGGCTTGCTTCGGATCGGGACTCGAATTAATTGAAACTAGGCTTTTCTCGAGAGGTTTTTCTTTAATTTCCAGTTTTTCTTTTTTGCCATTTTCTATTTTGTAAGCGCCCTTGCCTTTTTCGCCGTAATAAATAATATTTGTTACCGGATTGTGAATAATCCCGGCTAGTATTTCGCCGTTATGCATATAGGCGATAGATACGGCAAAACGGTCAGATCCGGAAGCATAATTTGAGGTGCCATCAAGCGGATCGATGATGAAAGTATGGGCGCCCGGCTTTACAAAATTTTCTTCAGTGATAAAGCCAATTTCTTCCTCCTCGAAACCTTTTGCAAACATAGACTTAAGAAGGCTTTCAACTATAGCGTCTTGGCTCTTGAGGTCGGCTTCAGTAACTATGTCGCCCGGCATAGACTTTGCAGAGATTTTGATTTCTTGATTGTATAAGCCCATCAGAATCTCCGCGCCTTTTGATGAAGCCTCAGAAAGTGTTTGAAACATATTGTTCATTTTAATGCACCTATGCCTTAATGCAAAGATTACCGGCCCTTTTGTTTTGAATTTTTAATTGTTAATTTTAAATTAGTTACTTACACTCTGCCCAGTTTTTGCCGGTTGAGGCAACTGCCGTGATCGGCACCGAAAGTTTAATCACATTATCCATTTTCTCGGTTACAAAATCCGAAACTTTTTTGATGTCTTTTTCCGGCACTTCAAAGACCAATTCGTCGTGAACCTGGAGCAGCATCTTTGTTTCGGGCGAAATTTTATGTAAATCTTTGGCGATCTCTATCATCGCCAGTTTAATCAAGTCCGCCGCTGTTCCCTGGATCGGCATATTGAGCGCCATCCTCTCGGCCTGGCCACGAACGGCGAAATTGTTCGAGTTAATCTCGGGAAGATAGCGGCGCCTGCCAAAAAGCGTATCGACATAACCGACCTTTTTCGCCACCTCCACTATTTCATCCATATATTTTTTCACGCCTTGATGGACGGCGAAGTATTTTTGGATAAAGTCGGCTGCTTCTTCGCGGGTCATGCCTGTCGATTGCTTCAAGCCATGCGGAGAAACGCCGTAGATAATACCAAAGTTCACCGCTTTTGCGTTCCGGCGCATCGCGCTTGTCACCTCGCTTTCTTTGACCCCGTAAACCTTTGCCGCCGTCGCCGTATGGATGTCCTCATCTCGCCTGAAAGTTTCTGCCATCACCTTATCTCCGGAAATGTGGGCGATGATCCGTAGTTCTATTTGGGAATAATCGACGCAAAGCAGTTTCTTGCCCTTTGGCGCGATAAATGATTTTCTGATTTCCCGGCCTTCTTCGGTTCGAATGGGGATGTTTTGGAGATTCGGGTCGCTTGACGAAAGCCGCCCTGTCGCCGCTATCGCTTGATTGAAACTAGTGTGAATCCGTCCGGTACGCGCATTGATC
>JAJYQQ010000051.1 GCA_021794535.1 bacterium | reverse complement strand
CCGATCTAGTTTGAGCGATAGCAAAATCTCGTGCTGTTCATGTTTCAGACAAGGACTGTCCTTGTTCAGCCTACTCACCCACAAACCCATCCGCCTACCAACCCCTCCCTAGCGGAATTGAAACAAGAGAGTAGGTGTACAAACTCAATATAACTATTATAACAGGTCTTGTTTCAAAAATTCATATTCAGCGTTTGAAAAAAAGCTTGCGGGTATTTGTGATAATTTTTTTTGTGTAACCTTAATGGCTTGATCTGACCTATCAATTCCAATCCAGTTTCTATTCAGTTCTTGTGCGGCAATAAGCGTTGTGCCGGAACCACAAAAGCAGTCAAGCACTAAATCACCCTCATTTGATGATGCTTTAATAATAAACTTTAACAAATCTAAACTTTTTTCTGTGGGATATCTTGGATATTGAGGATCTTTAAATTCCCAAATATCCTGCATCTTTTTTCCTTCTTTTTCGTCAAGGAAAATCTTTTTGCGAGGCACTCCATTTACTGACCATTCGATAAGCCCCTGTTTATCTAATTTTTCTAACGCAGCTGGCTCGCTTCGCCAATGTCGTCCTTTGGGTGGCTTAATTCCTCTCCATTCTTTACCGGTGTTTCCATTTGTGGTTTCCCCTGGCGCATGTAACGGAATTGTTGTATACCTCCGCCCATCCTTATCAATTTTTTTGAATAAACGTTCTTCATCTGCTTCTGTAAACGGAGCACGAGGTTCATTCCAAATGGGATTATCAGATTTTGAATAGAAAAGTATTAAATCCTTTATATTGCCATACCCCTTTCTTGAAAAATTCTTTGGATTACACTTTATACGAGTAATATCATTGCGAAACTTATCACGCCCAAACACCTCATCCATAATAAGTTTTACATAGTGCCCAATCTTATAATCAATGTGTAAATATATTGAGCCCTTATCCGAAAGAAGCTCTCTCAAAAAAATCAAACGCTCACGTAAAAATTCTAAGAAATCAGATCCAATTAGAGTATCACTATATGCAATTGAGCCTAAGTTACTGCTGCTAATGGTATTTGCGCGATCAGCACTGATTTTAAAGTATCCATTTGTGGCGAAGGGTGGATCGATATAAATCAAATCCACCTTGCCCGCATAGTCATCAAGTAAAGTTTTTAAGGCAGAAAGATTATCAGCGTGAATGAGCTTGTTTTTTGCTCCTTCTCCAAAGATTATTTCTAATTCTGCTTTAGAATTGCTTTCGATAATATCTTTCTCGTGTTTCTTATTGTCATAAGTGATAATCATAATTGTCTATATTTGATATAAAAATTCCCGTAAAACAAGTGCGCTCATTATATTTTCATTTTTAAGTTTTCCGATTATATCTTTATACATTTTATTGTTTCCTTGAATATAAAGAACACCATCAAGAATAGCCACCTTTATTGCTTGAACATTTTTTGCTTTTATTGTAGCTATTGCATCGTTAAATTGCGCATTTTGGTGCCCGCCAAAATCAGTCAAAAACTTTGCTTCACCGATTACATATTTATTGTTGAAGCGAGCGATAAAATCTAATCCTTTGTTGTGTCTATAATTTAGGTGTTCACGAGCAAAAGCCATCATTTCAGCATCACTTGCATCTAAAATGGCATTGCCTTTCGTCTCCAAAAATTTCTCTCTTTTCAATGGTTCAACACCAAGAGATTTTTTGGCAACCCAACGTTTAAATAGTGGTCCTATTTGACGGTTTGTTTCCTTCGGTTCAGATGAGCGAGAAAAGATCTCATCAAGTCCCATTTCATACAAACGGCCGCAAAGTCGGTCCGCTGTTGCCGGGTTTCTTTTTAATGCTTCTTTATCACGTTTCAAGTAGGCAACATAAGAATCTTTAATTGGAAATAATTCTAATTTTAAAAGATTTTCTAATAGTGCAATATTGTCCCTTTTAGAAAAAGCTTTTTCAACACACTTCCAAAGATCGCCATCAAGATCACGGATACCTTCGGGAATAGTCGGATAAACCTGAAATAGATCATCCAGATAACTACGTTGATTTGCATATTCAATGCTTAGTTTCGCCCAATTGTTCATATAGTTATTCTACACTAAAATTATTAACAAACAAAACGTCCCCTTTTCTCGGGGTTTGATTTTTGGTCAAAGCAAAGGGATTTCTCCGCTCGTCATTCCATGAAGTCGGTCGAAATGACAGCCCACGCACCCACTTACCAACACATCTACCAACCTATTTCTTCTCCACCCTTATCGCCATATCCGGGCAGTGGATTTCGCAAATCTCGCAAGCAATGCATTTGTTTATGTCACACTTGACCGCCGGAGTTCCATAATAGTTGTTTCTTTTTTTATCAAATTCCAGGCATTTTTGCGGGCATTTCTCTATACAAATGCCGCAACCTTTGCACAGTTTTGAAAAGTTGGTCCAGTTCTTTTTGTTATCTGAAAATGTTTCCGGTATAAAATCACTCATCTTAAATCACCATATTCTTTCATTTATCAATCCTTTAGATTCTGGACAAGCCAGAATGACAAAGGAGGAGCAATTAAACATTTAGTGCCTCCTTTTCCTTATTTTCTTCAAATCCCATCTCTACCGCCCTTTCATTGAAGTGTTTTAATTCCGGTTTTTTCTTGTACTTGGCCCCCAGGCCTTCTTCCAAAGCTTTCTTCACGTCTTTTTCCCGAATGCCAAGCAAGGAGGCTAGAAATCCAAGAACTATCACATTGAAAACTTTGCCAATCAGCTGCTCTTTGGCCATTGCAAGCGCGAGAATAGGCACTTTTTTCACCTTTAAATCCTTTATGCTATCGTTGCTTATGAGCTCAGGATCATAGATTAATACAGTATCCTCCTTCAAATATTCTATGATTCTCGGAATAGCCCTCTCGGCCAAAACAACCAAAATATCCGCGTACCCGAACTTTGGAAAGCCTATTTCGGTATTTGAGATTTGGACAAAGGCAAGCGACACCCCGCCTCTTTGTTCGATGCCGTAGTTTGGAACAAAGGAAATCTTTTTGCCCGATAAATATCCCGCGGTGGCCAGTGTTTTCGATAAAACCTGGATGCCCTGCCCGCCCTCGCCGGCTACTAGTATTCTTTGTAAATCACGCATAATACTTCCATATCCTGTCATTTCGAGCGACTTCGCGGAGCGACGAGTCGAGAAATCCCTTAAAAAAGTCAGGGAAAGGGATCCCTCCGCTCGCTACTCTGTAGTGTCGGTCGGGATGACAAAGATTTAATTCGTTTTTTATTTTTAAATTCTCATTTTGCATTTTGTTCCAGTCTTTAAGTTATATTTGTTCTTCCGTCCTTTTGTTATTTTGTGGCCCCGCCCTTTATTTCTCCCAATGGAAATACTTTTTTCATTTTATCCAAAAAATCTACAGCCTGTTTGGCATTCGTTTTCCAATTTGTCGGGCAATATGAGAGGATTTCAACAAATGAAAATCCCTTTCCATCCATCTGGTTTTCAACGGCATTTTTCATATAATGATAAACTTGCGGCGGGCTGGAAACGGCCGTTCTGGCAATGTATGCGCCTTCATGTGCAATGTTTGAAAGCATTTCCGGCCCGAAAAATGGCGCGTCTTCGGTAAAACAACCATCAGGCGAAGTATCTGTCGCTTCACGGGGCATAGTTGTCGGCGCCATCTGCCCTCCGGTCATTGAGAAAATAGTGTTATTAACCAAAATCACAGTTATATTTTCATTCCGGTAGCATGCGTGGATCAGATTTTGAAGCCCGATGGCGTATCCTCCGCCGTCACCCATGTAAGCGAGAATGATGGCATCCGGGTTGCCCCTTTTCTGGCCCACCGCCGTTGCCGTCGTCCGTCCGTGGTGAGTCTGAAAAGTATCTATGTCAAAGAAATCCCACGCCAGGAGAGAACAGCCGATATCTATAGAAAAAATGGTTTTCTTCTCAATTTTCAAGTCAGAGATAACCTTGCCCAGATTTTTTAGAATGATAGAATGGCCGCAGCCGGGGCAGAAGTTTGACGGTTTTGAAGAGGATTTAATGCTTGATGCAAATCTTGGTTGTGCCATATTTTATCTCACTAATTTCAATAATTATTCTTCCTTAGCAACTTAGAAACTAATAAACTTACAAACTTACAAACTATTCTAGAACTTTCTTGATTTTTGCGGTAATCTCTTCCGGGGTAATGCCCATCGCCGGCTTATAAAGCCTGTGAATTTGCGCCTCGCTCACTCCATACAAACTTTCCCGGATGATGCGCCCAAACTGACCGTTTGCCGACTCGCAAATTAAAATATCAGTTACGCCTTTGGCGGCTTTCTGCAAAGCTAAGGCCGGAAACGGCCTCATGGTTATCGGTCTGAAGAATTTAACGCTTGCGCCTTCTCTTTTAAGTTCGCTGATCGCCGCCCTTGCCGAGCTGCCGACGACCCCCCACGCGCAAATCAAAAGCGCTGCGTCCTTGTCTCCGCCGACTTCCGCCTCCACCACTTCCTCCGATATTTTAGCATAGTCGGCAAAGTCACTCAGCAAAACTTCGTACAGCTCATGCTCCTGAGAATAAGCGTTTCGAACATTATTCGGCCATTTATTTTTATTTAGAAAAATACTCTCTGCCGGCACAATTTCTGATTTTTTCGGCTGCCAGAGGTTTACTTCTCCGTAAGTTTTAGCTAAATATCCGTCAGAGAGAATAAATGTCGGGAAGCGGTATTTCCAGGCGGAGTTAAAGGCGCGAATTGTATAATCGTAAAGTTCCTGAATAGTTGAGGGCGCGTAAACTATTCTTAAACCTTCCCCGTTGCCACCCATTCTGGTTAAATTTAGTTCCTGCTGGGAGTAAATTACCGTGCCGGTTGACGGGCCGCCGCGCTGGCCGATGTATGCAACGGTCGGGATCCTTTCCGCTTCCGCCATTGAGAGCGGATCCTGCATCAAAACATTTCCCACTCCGCCGGTCGCCGTCCAGGCTTTCCTGCCGACAGAAATGCCGCCAATCATGGCAAATCCGGCCGCCGGCTCGTCTTCGGTTTGTAAAAATACCAAATCTTTATTGTTCTCTGCCTCTTTTGCCCACTCGGAAAGTATCTCCGTTGTCGGAGTTATTGGGTAACCCGTAAACATATCGGCGCCCACAGCCAAAGCCGCCTCCACCACAGCTCGGTTTCCAATCATTAAAGCACTTTTTGATTTGACCTCGGTCACAAAGCCCCTCCTTTTAGATAACCAATTTTAGCACAGCCGCATACTCCAAGTCCAAGATAATTTACCCAATCCGACACCTGGTGTCGGATTGGGCTACTCATGCTTTGTTCTTTCCAGCTCTATTTGATATTCAGTTTGATCATAGACAAATTTTTTATAAACATCTGTGCTACCGTTAAAATAATCAAGCACTGTCTTTATGTTAATGAAATCATGAATATTATTATTCAGGTAATGAGGAAATGAGGTTAGCGGATACTTATCTAATTCACCTATCCCAATTAGTGAGGAAGAAACCGGATTCAAGTGTATATATCTTGAGGTATGAACGAGCTGTTCATCACTCTCTATCAATATTGCCTTAAATGCTGATTGGAAAAGATGCCCCCTACGATCATGCCTTATATTGAAATACCTCGCATAACTATTCTGAAAAATCCTCATAAATGTTTGTATACCGTTTTCCCGAAGCTGTTTCATAATAAGATGATAGTGGTTTGGCATCAAGCTAAAGGCTAGAAACTCAACTAAGGGCTTATTTGTCTGCCCAATCTTTATTAATCTGTCCGCTTTTAAATTCCCGGGGAGTTTAACAAAATCTGAGAATTGCATCGAGGGATTAAACCTAAAAAAATTCATAGACTCTAGAAATCTTTGATGGTCCTTGTTGTTACGAAAAATATCATTTTCGTTTACACCACGATTCATAATGTGATACAGGTTCTCGTTTTCGAATATGATTTTTCTATAAGGCATATAATTATCTTATACTATAATTTTAAGCTGTCAATCCGACACCTGGTGTCGGATTAGGATTTTAAAACGTCCAAATAATTTTCCCGTCTACGGCGACGCACTTTTTATCGGTAACTTTTAGGGGGTTTATGTCAATTTCCTTAATTTCCGGAAAATCATGCATCAAGTGAGAAAGCGCAACAATAGACTTTGCCATTTTCGCGATATTTACTTCGGGCATTCCGCGAAATCCGTGGAAAAGTTTGGCGGACTTAATCTCATCTATCATTTCCCTCGCTTCTTTCGCGCCGACAATACCGATCCGATAACTGAAATCTTTCAATGTTTCGACCATCACGCCACCCATGCCAAAGACAATCATCGGTCCAAAGTTCGGATCTCTCTTTGCCCCCAGGAAAATCTCAAGCCCATCCTCTTCCATCCGGTAAATATCCATTTTGTCAAAGTTTTCATAGCCGGCCTTTCTGACTTTATCGCGAATAGAAAAATATGCTTTTTGCAATTCGCCTTCATTTCTAATGCCGGTAACCACTCCGCCAACTTCCGTTTTGTGCAAGATACCTTCTGCGGCTGTCTTTAAAACGACCGGATAGCCCACGCCTTTTGCGCGTCTCGCCAGTTTACTAAAGCCCACACCATGCTCGCAATTTACGGTTTCTATCCCGCATGCCTTTAAAATCCCAAAGGCCTTTTCTTCGGTAATTTTCTTCTTTCCGCCCGTAATAGCAGACTGCAAATGCTCCTTTACCGTCAGCTTATGATATTCAAAATTTTCGCCAATATCCTTATTTTTCCTGCGAAATGCCCAATATCCGCTGAGAGCTTCGAGCGCCATGACCGCGCGTTCGGGAAATTCAAAAAACGGGATCTTGCGCTCCTCGAGCAATATTCTTCCCGGTTCAATCATTTCTCCGCCAAGAAAGCAGGCGGCAATAGGTTTGCCAAACTTTTTCATTTGAATAATCGCTTTGGCCGTTTTTTCTATTTCCGTCATCACTTGCGGCGTCAGGATGGCAATGGCGCCATCGACATTTTCATCTTTTAAAGCTTCTTCCAGCGCCAGCTTATATCTGTCAGCCAGCGCGTCCCCCAAAACATCGATAGGATTATGAATGTTGGCTTCGGCGGGCAAATGTTCCATTAAAACATTGTGAGTTTTTTCACTTAGTTTCGCCAATGTGAGGTTACTTTTAGAAATTGCATCAGCCAGCATCACGCCCGGACCGCCGGCGTTTGTAATAACCGCTATCTTGCGCCCCTTTATTTCAGGCGAAAATGCAAATATCCTGGCAAGGTCGAAAAGATCTTCCAGGCTCCTGGCCCGGATAACGCCGCTTTGCCTTAAGGCCACATCGGCCACAAGATCGGAACCGGCGATGTTGCCGGTGTGGGAGGATACAGTCTTTGCTCCTTCTTTTGTAACGCCTGATTTTACCGCTATGAAAGGCTTTTTTAGCGATAGAGCACGGGCTCTTTCCATAAACTTTTGCCCATCATTTATGCTCTCAAGATATGCCAAAACGACATTTGTTTTGTCATCAAGCGCCAAATATTCCAGTATTTCGTTCTCATCAATGTCTGCTTTGTTGCCAAGGGAAATAAATCTTGAGAAACCGATTTCTCTTGCGTTTGCCCAGTCGAGAATGGCGCTGCAGATGGCTCCGGACTGGGAAAACAATGATATTTTCATCCTATCCGGCATACTTTCGGCAAATGACGCGTTCATTTTCGCCCAGGTGTCGATAATGCCGAGGCAGTTCGGACCCAGTATTCTTATGCCGTATTTCTCGGCTATATTACCCAGCCTTTTTTCGAGCGCCTTCCCCCTAGCCCCAATTTCCGAAAAACCGGCGCTAATAATAATGGCTGAGCTTATTCCTTTTCTTCCGCAATCATCAATGACACTCAAAACCGCTTCCGCCGGAACCACAATAACCGCTAAATCCACCGGTCGATTGATTTCCGAGATATTTTTGTACAGCCTGGCTCCGTTTATGCTGCCGCCCTTGATATTAACCCCATATAAATCACCTTTGTAGCCGTACTTTTTCAAATTTTCATAAACCAAAAAGCCAAGCTTCTTTTTATTATGGGAAGCCCCGATAACCGCGATAGATTTTGGCGCGAAAAAATTTCTTAAAATATACCCTCCTTTACAAATCACCAGAAACTATCTAATGATTTGAATTTCTAAATCCGAATTACAAATTTCTAATTAATGCTAAATACCCAATTTCAAAATTAGACATTGGGATTTTATTAGACATTAGAAATTTGTAATTAGTCATTTTTATGTTATTTTTAGCGCTTTACCCTAAACTAGTTAAATATAAAGGTACTAAGAATTTTATTCAGATCATCCAGGTATCCTCCGTTGTCATAAAAGTCATACACGGAACTGCCTTTCACAACCTCGACTGTGTTTACCTGGGTGGAAGTGTCGGAACTTGTGTAGGAATATTTTGTCCCGCTTACGCCCCCAACCGAGATTGGCGCTTTCTGGGTGGCCGCATCCGTCCTGAAACCTCCGCTCGGCTTGTTGGCGCCCGTATAAACCTTAATCTCTATGGGAATAAAGTAGGAGCCGGCCGGCGGATTTGCCGGAAGCTGGCTGTTTGAGATAGCTACCCAGGCAGCCATGTCCTGGGTGGAATAATTTTGGACGTTCCAATCTTTTGAGTACTTAAACGAGAAGCCGCTTCCGGTGAAAGTTTGCAGGTTTGCGCCCTGTGTTTGTGCAGGCTGGCTTTGGTCCGCAAGAATGGTGTATTTTTTGGAAATCCAGCCGTTTTTGCCGCCGTAAGAAATCTGGTACCAGCCGTCTATCTCCGCCTGAACTTCCACCTTTGTTTTGTCGGGAATTTCACCGACTTTTTTCGAGCCAGCATCATGATCGGCTCTGATATTCAGCGGAAAGCCGCCGGCGTTTATAATAATGCTCTGTTTTTTGGGCAAAGGCTGATCGCCGGACTGAACATTTACGGGGATTTTTGCATTACTGTCAGGCACCACCTTTTGCTTCAGGCTATAGAGACCATATAAAACAATTATCGCAAATATTAAGCCAAGCACAAAAAGTATCTTTTTCTTTCCGGGATCCATACTCTTTTTGATCCTTGTGTTTGTCGGTATTCTTGAAAGAGTCATCTCACTACTTTTATTTTCTTTAGTTTATTCTCTATTTCTTTTTCGGTCAAAAGGCCTTCCTGCGCGCCGCGAAACTGTGCCACGTTGGATGCATTCACGGCCGCCATTTTCTGGGCTTTGGGTATTTGCATACCCTTTATAATGCCTGCCAGAAAAGTTGAGCCGAACGCATCTCCCGCGCCGGTTGTGTCTATCACCTTATCGGCCTTGAAAACCGGCTCGAAGTTTATAACATTGTTATCAAAATAGTAGCTACCCTTCTCACCTTCGGTAATAATGACTCTTTTGGGACCCATCTTTTGAATCTTGCCAAGCAGTATCCTATTATCGGAAATTACATCGCAGTTTTCTTCGGAACATGCCAAAGTTTCGGCTTCCTCCCGATTTAATAAAATGAGCTCCACCTTGCCAAGCAATTCTTTCAGCTTTTCGCAATCACCCCTTAGTTGGGCGCCGCCCGGATTCAACGCCACCTTTATATTATTTTCATAAGCAAAGTTTATGAGCTCGGGCAAAATCCTCGCCGACTCCCCTGTAAGCGAAGTTATCAAAAACCACTTCGTTTTTTTTAGTATGTCCTTCGGCGGAAATTTCAGAAAATTGTTTGACCCGCGATGCAGGAAAGCTACATGGTCTTTTTTGTCCATCACCAGAAGTGAAAGCGCGGTATGATTCTCCGGATCGGTCATTACAAGAGATGTATCGATGCCAAGCAGTTTGAGGCGCTGGACTATGGAGTAGGCGCTCTCATCCCTGCCGACATTTATGTGCGCGGCAACCTTAAGCCCTAGTTTTTTGAAGCTAACTGCAGTATTGAAAGCCCCTCCGCCAAAGGAAAAATAAGCATTATCAGTAATGATTTTCTGGCCATACTGAAAGGCAAGCAACTTTTCCTGTTCATCTTTGGGATCAGGGAAAATCACTCCCTTCGATGTGTTGAAAAAGATATCTCTGGTTGCTCCGCCAAATGTAATTACATCAAACATGGTTCCTTACCTAGTTAACTTTATTTGTCATTCCGATCGCCGCCACACAGTTACAAGCAGAGGAATCCCTTAACTTATAATTTTCAATTCTCAATTTCTAATTTCCAATCAATGACCAATTTTCAATTTTAAACTTTCATTTTGAATTTTGAGATTTGCATTTTGAGATAAAATTATTCTCATCACATCCTTGCCATAAATGTGCCCCAGGCTGCCTTTCCCGCACTCACTCTCCCCGAATTTGAACTTTGTATTTTGACCATTGGAAATTGATTGGAAATTGGAAATTAGAAATTGGTTATTAATTAAAATTGGTACCGGATCGGTCGAATGGTCCTTCAGCTCGCAAGGAGTTGAATGATCTCCGGTTACAACTATCATAACATTTTTGAGATCCAAAAGCTGTTTCATCGCCTTATCCGCCTTTTCGATAAATTCCTTTTTGAGCTCCGGGTCGCCCAGTTCTTCGGCCGCCATATCGGTTCCCTTAAAATGCAGAAAAACAAAATCATTTTTCTTAAGCGCCTTGATGCTCGCCTTCACCTTGGCGCCGGCATTTGTGTCTAGAGTCCCGGTCGCGCCCCGAACATTTAAAACTTTCATTCCCAGATAGCCGGCGATGCCCTTATACAGCGGCGCTCCGGCGACGCAAGCCGCTCGTAGCCCATATTTATCTTTAAAGCTTTGAACCGGTTTCAGGCGCCCTTCGCCGCGAGCCAGGATGAAGTTCGCCGGCGGCAAGCCCCTTTTCACTCTTTTTTTATTTATCTTATGTTCATTTAGTATTTCGTGGGTTAAGTATTGATACCTTTCAAGCGCCCTGGCGACTGTTTTGCCCTCTTTGGTATTGCCAAAAGGCTTCGGATGCAAAACTCTTACGCCAATCTTGTGAGGCCCGCTCTTGTGCGGATCTGTATCGGAAATGGCAGCGTTTTTTACTTTCCTTAAATAATTTTTTACCGGCATCCCCGACAAAACAAGCACTCCCCGATACAAAAGAGAAGGATAAATTTTAAACGTAATGCCATCCACCTCGATATTATTACAAGCTTTTGCCAAATCCTTCACCGAGCTAATAACCCCGGCTCTCGGGTCAGTGAGTTTCAGATGTTCATCAACGGTACCAAAGTCTATCCGAAAAGCCATTTCATCGGGCTTTAATTTAATGCCGATACCCAGCGCCTCCAAAACGCCCCGTCCGGGATAATCTTTGACAAAGTCATAGCCGAAAATGGCAAGGTGCGCTTCCTCGCTTGTGGGATATAAACTTGTCGGCATGGCATTCATCACTCCGCAGATGCCGTCTCCCGCCAGCTTATCCAGATTCGGCGTATGCGCCGCCTCAAGCGGCGTCTGACCATTGAATTTCTTTATCGGCCTGTCGCCAAGCCCGTCAAAAATAACAAAAAGTATCTTTTGCATAAACCTATTGTATCAAAATGTAGCTTAAATGCTAAACCAATTAAAAAGAACTCCCGTTTTGAGAGTTCTTTTTATTATTCCTACTGGGCGGGTGTGTCTGTGCCGGAGCTTTGCGCCGGAGCGCTTGTCCCGCCGCCTTTGCCCGCTTTCTTTCTGACTGTGAAGAAGTAGACTAGTCCGACTATCCAACCAAAGCTGAAAAGCAATCCAACAATGAGCAGAATCAGCCACGTGCTTTTGTTGTTGCTGGGAAAATCAGAATCTTTTCTTGCGGCGCAGTCTATAATCATCCAGATATTAAATGCCAAAAGGATTATACCGATAATCAGTAAAACGAGAATAAAGATGCCAACGCCGGCAAGTATGCCGGTAGCGGCCGCGCTGTTTGTCGCGTCATTGACGGATGGCAAGCTATCCGTTGTTTGCGCAAGTAACGTTAGTAACATTTTGTTTCACCTCCCTCCTTGAAATTTTTACGAATCGGATCGTTTCATTAATAATACCTCAAAAAATATCGTAAGCAATAGCATTATATTTAATTTTCATTAAATGAATCAATAATCATTGCTCATTAGAAATTCAACACGAATTTTACGCTTAAGGTTTTGTCATTCCCGCGGAGGCGGGAATCTAGACTGACTGGATTCCCACCTCCGCGGGAATGACAGAGGTAAAATTTCCAAATAGCGGTTAGCTGCGAAACTCATGTTCAATGGAAATTGCTTGCTTTCCGGCAATTTCAAGCAATCTATTGTATTTTGCCACCCTCTCGCCCCTTGCCGGCGCGCCTGCCTTTATATACTTTGCTCCTATCGCCACCGCCAGGTCGGCTATAAAGCTGTCGTTTGTTTCCCCGCTTCTGTGCGACACTATCGGCTCCCAGCCGGCAAACCTGGCCATTTTTATAGCTTCGATCGTTTCTGTGACGGTTCCGATTTGATTTGGCTTAATGAGAACCGCATTTGCGGCATGGCGGTCAATGCCATTTCTGATCCTCTCGGTGTTGGTCACAAAAAGATCGTCTCCCACAAGCATAGTTTTGTTGCCTAGCCGCTCGCTTAGCGCCTGCCAGCCTTCCCAATCGTCCTCATACATACCGTCTTCTATGGAGAAAATGGGGTAGTTTCGCGCCAGCTCTTCATTGTAAGCCACCATCTGGCTCGGGCGGAGAGCGATATTCTCCGATTTCAAAAGATAATTGCCGCTTTGCCTGTCGTAGAACTCGCTTGAAGCAATGTCTAGTGCAATTTTTACTTCACTCTCCGGCTTCAAACCGGATTTTTCAATAGCCTGCATCACTAAGTCTAGCCCTTCCCGGTTCGACACCAGATCAGGACCAAATGCCCCTTCGTAACCGATGTTGGTATTTTTGCCCTTGTCTTGAAGGACGCTTTCGAGCGAATGATACACAAGCTCTATTTTCCGCAGATTTTCCTCGATATCGTCTTCTTCTATTTGAATCATATATTCCTGAATTTCGCAGTTGGAGTCAGAATGTTTGCCGCCCTCCAAAATAACAGACATTGGGCGCGGCAGCTTAAAATCGTGAAAGCCGTAAGTGTCTCCGATGGTTTCGAAAAGCTCTTTGCCGCTGTTTTTGGCGTTAGCGCGCAAGGCGGCGATAGAAACCGCCAGGATGGCATTGGCGCCGAGCTGGCCTTTATTCTTTGTGCCGTCAAGTTCGATCATTTTCCCGTCAATCTCAGCTTGATTCTCGATATCGGTTTTCTTTATCTCCGGCTGGATGATTTCCTCTATGTTCCGGCAAGCTTTCAAGACTCCCTTGCCGGCAAAACGCTTTATGTCGCCATCGCGAAGTTCGCGCGCTTCATGGATGCCGGTTGATGCCCCGCTCGGCACTGAGGCGCTTGTTTTTATGCCATTTTCAAGCTCGATTTCAACAGAAACAGTCGGCGTGCCGCGAGAATCCAATATTTCCTGAGCTTTTATTTCTTTGATTTTCATTTAAATAACCTTTCACCTAAGAATTGCCCGATATTGCCCATGCTACTAAAAATATGGGCTTGATCATAGAGCAAGTATACCACTCCGAATAGCGCCAAAGCCACAAAGGAAAAAATAAGTATTTTTATAAGTATAGGACTGACCTGATGAGACGGGTAAATAGTTTCCTCGTCTGCTGAAAATGCCTGAAAACCGCCGGGAACCGGACCGGTTGGTGCTGGCGCGACGTTCTGAATGCCTGATGCCTGGGCGCCGCCTGAAGCGGGGATTGCCTGAGCCGCGTTTGGAATCGGCTCGCCTTGCGGGACAGGCGCCGGGATGGCGCTAACCGTATTTTGAGCCTGAGATATCGGTCGGGGAGAGACTTCTTTATGTATCGGCTCGATATTCAGTTCCGGCAGGCCGGCCCGGGTCTCACTGCCAAAATCGTTATCACTTTCCGGCCCGACATGGATGTTTCCGTGGTTTGGGAAAATCGATTGCTTCTCATCGCCATTTTGATCCGGAGTCTGCATGGCGCCTACCTGGACGGCAAAATTCTCCTCGGCATTTTGGAAATGGTGGTTAGTTTCGATCTTTCTTGGCGGTGGCTGAACTCCGCCCGGAAAGTCGGGAATGCTGTGTTTCGGCATCACGGCAATTTTCGATGCAAGGGGATAATTTAGCGCGGATGCAACGGGTTGCGTAGCGACGGCATTTGCCTCTTTCATAAGCTCAACCGGTGAAACATATTTTTCCTGAGGCGCTTGCCCGGCAAGCTTTTCTTTTATCTGGCGAAGTATCTGTTCCTTCGGAGCGCTTGCCTCATTGGTAACTATTCCGCAAGCAGTGCAGATGTGTTTGTTGTTGATGTTAACGGTTTCCTGCCCGCACTTTGGACACTTCATCGTCGCCTCGCTCCTCTCCTACTAATTACAAATAGTACTAATCTACAAATTTGTCTTCGCTAGTCAGCCTGCCTTAATATCCAATTCGCAAGATTCGTACGATTCGTACATTGGTAGGCCCTACTCATTCTCTTCTATTTTGTGCTCCAGTTCGTTCAGTTTCTCTTGCACTTCAGACATTTCTTTAAGCAGAATTTTCTCTTCGACGCCCGCAACCAGTTTCCGTGTTTGTTCTATCATGTCCGGATTTACGGAAATCGATGTCGCGCCGTACTCAACCATCTTCTGCGCCACTTCCGGATATACGCTTGGCGCCTGGCCGCAAATCGAACAGGTTACGCCGTAATTCCGACAAGTTTCGACAGTCTTTTTAATAAAGTCCTGAACCGCCGGGTATCTTTCGTCAAACTCTTCCGCCACCGCGCTCGAGTCACGATCCAGCCCCAAAAGGAGCTGGGTCAAATCATTCGAACCGATGGACACGCCATCGATGCCCATCTGGCAATATTTTTCGATTTCAATGACAGCTGACGGCACCTCCACCATTATCCAAAGTTTGAAATCAGGATCAGCCGCCTTGTTTAGTCCGGATTGCTCCACCATTTCCTTCACTTTGGCGAATTCATCCGTCCGCCTGACGAATGGAATCATAAGGTGAAGATTTTTGAAGTTTGATCTGACGCGCTTAATGGCCTCGAGTTCCAGCGAGAACTCTTCCGGGTCTTTTAAATATCTGAAACATCCTCTGTAACCAATCATTGGGTTGTCTTCCTCCGGCTCGAATTCCTCACCGCCCTTCAAGCCTCTGTATTCGTTCGTCTTGAAATCTGTGGCGCGGTAAACTACCGGCCGCGGGTCAAAAGCGCGAGCAAATGTCTCAAGCCCTTGAGCCAGCTTTGTAATGTATTCTTCCTGCCGGCCTTCCTTGATCATTTTCTTCGGATGTTCGCCGATCGACTCCATGATGATAAATTCAGCGCGCAAAAGCCCGACACCGTCGACGTCGCGGGCGGCGATTTTCTCAGCCAGTTCCGGTTCGCCAAGATTTACATAAATCTTTGTGGCGGTCACAATCGGTGACGAGCCTGAATTTGAATCGGCCGTCATTCCGGCTTGCCTGCCCGTTCCGCAGTTTTCAACGGAGGAGGGTCCAGAATCTGATTGCGATTTTATTATTCCCGCATAAACCGCGCCGGATTTCCCATCTACCGTCACCTCGGGGTAATTCTGCAGTGTCTTTGTTGCAGTTTCGGTCCCGACCACGCAAGGAATGCCAAGTTCTCTCGAAACTATCGCCGCATGACAGGTCCTGCCGCCCGCATCGGTAACAATGGCTGAAGCTCGTTTCATCGCCGGCACAAAGTCGGGCGTTGTCATCTCTGTCACCAGTACATCACCTTCCAAGATTTGATCAATTTCGCTTGGCGAATGGATAATTTTGACCGGTCCGCCGGCCATCCCAACCGAAGCCGCCGAACCCTTTAAGATAACTTCCGCCTGGGAAATGTCAGCAGCGCCACCCGCATTGTCATTCCCGTTCTCCTTGTCATTCCCGCGAAGGCGGGAATCCAGCTCATGATCAGAAGAGTCCGAGTCACTTTTAACTTTTAACTTTTCACCTTCAACTGGCAATGTCGTTATCGGCCTGGACTGCACCATATAAACTTCGCCTTTTTCAACCGCCCACTCCGTATCCTGAGGCTTGCCGTAATGTTCTTCAATTTTTAATGCTAAATCTGTCAGTTGAGAAATTTCTTCATCAGTTAACTTCTGTAAATCCTGTTTCTCTTCAGGTATCGGCACGCCGTTCTTTGAAATGTCGGTCGTGTCATCAGTATCGGCTAGGCCGCCTTCACGAGTTAGCATCCAGGTTTGTTTGTGAATTTCTTTGTCTGTAATTTCACGTGTTTTCTTATCGATTAAATATCTGTCCGGCGTGACAGCTCCAAGAACGACAACTTCACCAAGACCGTAAGCCGCCTCAATAGAAATATGATCCATATCGTTATTCGTCGGATCGATCGTAAACATCACGCCGGCTTTCTCCGAGTTGACCATTTTCTGGACAGGTACGGCGATGCCGACTTCCAGCTGGTCGAATCCCTTATCTTGCCTGTAATATATTGCTCGAGCCTCGAAAAGCGATGCCCAGCACTTTAAAACTGCGTGCAGGACAGGAATATCACCCAAAATATTCAAGTAAGTGGCTTGCTGGCCGGCAAATGACGCATCGGCCAAGTCTTCCGCGGTCGCACTGGAACGGACCGCAACATAGACCCCTTGGCCAGTATTTTGTATCGGGTATTCTGTATCGGGTGTCAATCCGGCTTGTCCGGAATCTTCTTCTTTTTTACTTTTTCCCTTTTCCTTTTGGTCTTCTTCCGAAAGCTTATGGTAATTTTCGATAATTTCGTCTGCAAGATCTTGCGGAAAATCGCACTTTTTAATGAGCTCCTGAACTTTTTCGGCTCTTGACTGCAGATCCCTTGAGTCTTCAACATTCAGACCTTTTAGTATTTCAGCAATCTTTGGCTTCAAGCCGGTTTTTCCCAGGAAATCAAAGTAAGCCTGCGCGGTTACGATAAATCCGTTCGGTACCGGCAGCCCGGCACTAAACATTTCGCCAAGATTCGCGCCTTTTCCCCCTACGACGGCGCCATCGTTTTTCCCGACTTCACTAAACCATAAGATATCTTTACTCAAAATTCCCTCCATTTCTGTCATTTCGACCGCCGCCACGCGAGTTGCAAGCGGAGAAATCCCTTTAATTAGTAATTAGGCATTATTATTTTACCCCGTTCCCTCTGTATTTTCCACCGTTTCATCCGCTTCCTCCAAGTCCATTAGCCTCACCGTAAAGGGTTCACCCTTTTTTATACTCTCTTCCAAAATCTTCTTTGCCAACATGCTTTCAAGCTTATCCTGAAATACCCGACGCATCGGACGCGCGCCAAACTCCGGCTGATAACCCCACTCCACTAGCCTTTCAAGCGCCGGCGCCTCTATCTGGATAATGTAGCCTTTGGTTTTTAAGTCCTGCGTGGTATTTTCGAACATCAGCTCTGCAATTTGCAACAATTCCTCTTTTGTCAGAGGTTTAAATATAATGGTTCCGTCGAAACGATTTAAGAACTCGGGCTTGTAAATGCCCCCTGTTTGCAAATAATTTAAAAGGTCGGTTTTGAGATTGTCCATCGGCTCGGACTTGGCAACCCCTTGTCTGATGAGATTGGCTCCGGCATTTGAAGTGGCGATAATTATGGAATTTGAGAATATTACCTTTGATCCCATACCATCTGTAATGTAGCCTTCGTCTAAAATTTGCAGGAATAAGTTTAAAATATCGGGGTGAGCCTTTTCTATTTCATCAAGCAACACAACCGAAAATGGCTTCTCCCTAACTTTTTTTACGAAATCTCCTCCTTCCAACTGGTCGCTACCCGGAATTTTCCGCCCAAGAAATCTCTCTATAGATCCCACCTGCTGAAACTCACTCATATCCATTCTTATCATATTGTCGGGGCTGCCAAAATATGCCCAAGCCAAAGCCTTCGAAAGCTCGGTCTTACCAACACCGGTCGGTCCCAGAAAAAGGAAACTGCCCATGGGCCTTTTATTATCTGTCACTTGTGCCCTGGCCCTGCGCAGAGCGTCAGAAACTGCCCTTACGGCCTCTTCTTGCCCAATAACCTTTGAGTGCAGCTTCTCTTCAAGATTTAGAAGAGTTTGTTTTTCTTCTTCGCCAGCTTGCCTAACCGGAACCTTCAAAATTGTTTCGGCAAGGCCATCCATTCCTTTTTTATCGAGCGTCTTGGCTCCGGCGTTTCTACCCGCGTTACAAACATTTTCCAGCATATCAACCGCTTTGCCGGGAAAATCTTTGTTTGTTATAAATCTCTCGGCCAACCTATAAACTTCCTTCAACCCATTATATGTTATCCGTATTTTATATTTTGAAGAGTAATAAAGGCTTAGGTCTTCAAGAATCCTTATGGTTTGATCTTCATCTGTCGGTGTAACCTCTAATTTTTCAAAGTTGCCCGCAATATTTGCCTTTGGAGCAATGTAAGTTTGATAGTTCGCATCAGTTGTCACACCGACAATCCTTAAGTTTGACCCTTGCAAATACTGGCCTAGGACTTCTGAAGCGTCAACCGTTCCGGCCTTCTCCTGGCCCGAAAAAAGAGTATGGATATGGTCAATAAATAAAATGATGTTACCGGCGCGAACAGCGTCGTTTAAAACACCGATTAATCTCCCTTCGATCTCGCCCGGATCGGAAGTCCCCGACAGAAGCCCCGCCACATCCAGGCTCACAACCCTTTTGTGGGCAAGCTCCGGCAGAGACTCGCCCCAATATATTTTCTCGGCGAAGCCATAAACAAGCGTAGTTTTCCCCGCTCCCTCGGCGCCGGTCAAGATACAGTTATTTTTTGAGCCTTTCGAAAGTACATTTTCCATTATTTTCAAGGTGTCTTCCCGCCCTTCCACCGAGAAATTGCCAAAAGATCCGGGATTTGTAATGTCATAACTAAACCGGTCCAAATACAGCGTATACCCCGAAACCCAGTCTTCCGCCATTCCCGCTTTTTTGGAGCCTAACTTCTGGATAATCGTTTTCGGATACAAACCCTTTTTAAACAAGCTGTTTGCCCAGAAGATAATATTGAAAAGGTCGTTTTCATTGAGTTCAATACTCATAAGGGCCTGGTCGAGTGTAGCGCTGGTTTTCAAAAATCCATAGAAAATGTCCGCCGTCGACACAAAATCTGATTTTTCCCGGACCACATTATCCAGGGCATTTGCCAAAATGCTCGTGAACGCCGCTTTCCCATCTTCGGGAAATCCCTGCTTCAGTTTTTCTATAAATCCCTCGTCTAGCCCCATTTCATTCAAAATAAAACTGATTCTTTTTGAATCAAAAAGGCTTTTATATAGCTTACCGATGTCCGGATTATCCTCGTCAACCACCGCCAGCATCCTGACTGTCTCAAGGTCGCTTATTTCAAAAATGTTGTAGGATCCGCTGCCAACAGGCATTTGGATCGAGTCAATCATTTCCCGGAAATAGCTTTTGATAAAAATATATAAGACCACGGCGATCAAACCCGCGAAAAGGACTATTCTTAAGGCTAAAAATAGAAAGATATTGTGAAACTGAAAGTAATGGCTTGAGGCTAAAATCGCAATAGACATAAAACCTCCGGCAAACATTAACTTTAACACTGTTAAAACCGAGGTTCTATTTAAAATCAGATCCAGCTTTGACGCCCTGATAACCTGATAATTTTTTGAAAAATTAATTTGTCCGGATTCTATCATTTTAAATCCCTATAAATATGTAAATAAAAGCGCCGATAATAGCAGCCGGCATACCCAGCCAAAAAATAAAAACTAAAGCTGAAGCGACAAGCATAACAATCAGAAAAACAAGGAAGACTAGCAACATAAAGATGCGGACGACAAGACCGATGCCGCGAGAAATTAAATTATCTGCCAACCAGTCTTTTAGCCCGTCCAAGCCAGGCCTTCTGGCCCCTACCATTTTCTTCCATGGAGAAAAAAGTGTTTTCAGGAGAACGCTAACCGAGAACATGTTTTTTGTGTAAGACAGAAGACCCGCAAGAAAAGAGATTAGATCCCTCAGTCCCCTCCCGTACCACCAGGTGAAAAATGTCGGCACCAAACTGATATATTGCATATGTTTATTATAACAGAAAATTGAAAAACTAAAGAACAGAAAAACACTAATCCTTAACCTCTGTCATCCCGAGCGACTTCCTGGTAAGGACAAGTCGAGGGATCCCTTTCCGAAGTCTATGGTCCGCGGACTGCAGTCTAAAAAAGGGATTCCTCCGCTCGCTACTAGCGTAGAGTCGGTCGGAATGACAAAACTAATTCCAATCTTCAATTTTTAATTTTTATTAAATGTTTCAATTTTCAAATTAAGAATTGGTTGCCTGCTAGTTCCGTCACTCTTTGCGCAAACGGATCTAGAATCAGTTATTTAAATTTTGGAATTTGGAATTTGTTAGAAATTAGAAATTTGGATTTAGAAATTCAGGATTTTGCTTGCTGCAAAATCTTCACCACTTCTTCGTCGCTCACCTGCGGGAAATCGCGGTAATATGCGCCGACAGAGCCGAGAAACGAGTCCGGAACGTCTATCGCGGCAAAATCATCAACTTCCGCTCTAATTTTTTCGTAAATATCATGAGGGGCTACGGGAACAGCGACGACAATCTTTGCCGGATTTTTGCCCTCAACTTCACGGATAGCCGCTTGCATGGTCAGGCCGGTGGCGATGCCATCATCGGCTAAAATTGCCGTTTTGCCGGTCAAATCTATGGACTTTCGGCCTTTTAAGTAAACTTTCCGCCGCCTTTTAGCTTCAGTAATCTGGGCTTCCTTTTCGCGCTCAAACCAAGTCGGATCGACGGCGCCAACCTCGGCTTCATTCACTACCAGCGCCCCGCTTTCGGTCACGGCGGCGATGGCATACTCCGGATTTGCCGGATGGCCGATCTTTCGTGGGATAACCAGATCTAGCGCGCAATCTAAACTACCGGCAATTTCCGCGCCCAATACAACCCCGCCTCTCGGCAATGCCAAAACAACTGGACTTTGGTCTTTATACTGAATTAATTTCTCTGCCAATTGCTTCCCGGCATCAATCCTGTCTTTGAAACAAACATTTTCCATGCAAATAAAAAACCACAGCCTGCCCTAAATAACAACGTGCATAATTTCAACAAGGACTGTCCTTGCAAGGACAGTCCTTGTTTATTCCAACTTGAAATCGTCCGATAAGAACAGTTCGTCGACTTTTTTATCTTCTACGAATTTCCGATATTCTGCAGGGTTGTCTGAAAAAAGGCTTAGGATAAACTGCGGTCTGAGCCATTTAGGATAGTTGGAGTTTAAATAATATTTGTAGCTTGAGTACGGATATTCCTCTATCTTAGAACTTAGCTCTGCCGGATTCATATGGATATACCTCGTAAGATGGGTCAGATATTCGTCCTTTTCTATTAATATCGCCTTATATCTCCCCTGAAACAGACTGCCAGTCCGTTCGTATTTCTTATTAAAATAAGATACATAAGCAGTCATCACGCTTCTCATAAAATCCGCCATTCCGGTCTCTTTGAGCTGCTTTAAAATCAAATGAAAGTGATTGGGCATCAGGCAGTATGCAATCAGCTCCACAGATTCTGCCCTATTTACAATACGAATAAATTCTTCGTAATCCAGTTCTTCCCGAATAGTCAGAGAAATCTTTAAAAGCCTCAGGAAAACCCTGTAATCCTGGTCGTCCACAAAGATTAGACGCTTATCATTACCGCGATTATAAACATGATAATAACCGTCTTGAACGTATTGCTTTAAGGAATTTTTACTCGGCATAACATTATTCTAAATGCGCCCCGGTCTCTTGTCAACAAGGACTGTCCTTGCGAGGACAGTCCTTGTAAAGCGTCTGATCTTACAAATTACCGAGAAACTCCTTCAGAACTATTCTATAATCCAGTAATAGAAACTATTTACCTCAGAAGCGGCAGGCGCGGCGCCAAATGTAATAGTAAATGTATTTGCAGCGCTAGCCGATATATAAGCC
>JAJYQQ010000027.1 GCA_021794535.1 bacterium | reverse complement strand
ACAGGATTGTTGGGATTAAGGCTTGCGAGACTTTGGATGAGGCACTGTATTTCGAGACAGTTTTTTCTCTTAAATATAATATACCGACCCTTTGTTTTAAAGACAGGAATGGCCTTAAAGGTAAGACGGAATGGCTAGAGAAAGTATTTTGTGAGTTTGATACAAGAAAGTCTGCTGAGAAATTAGCCGCGGATTTCGACATCGATCTCGATAGCCACCATTATAGCCCGCAAAGCGTCATAAGGGGAGAGGCGAAGAGGGTTAAAGTGATGCTCGAGATGAACGCCCGCCGCTACCGGATTAAGGGCATAAAAAATAGATTTGCTGAAAATTACAAAACATTACATTTACTGAGCATTGAAACTTCGGATAAAAAAGCGATAAAGATTTTGGAAGAAGAAGGGTTCCAGTTTACTAGTACTAGAGGAAGCGGCAGGCGGCATAGAGAAATGTCGGCGGACCTGAAATTATTATCAGAAAAGGCCGAACGGGCAAAATCTCTCATAGATGGAATTTTAGAATATCGTTTCAAAGCCGGGACGAATAACGTCCAACACAGGCCGGCAGTTTGTGTTAATGCCTCAAATGTTTTGAGGGGGATGTTCCTCCCGATTATAAAAGGTAATAGCATTGTTTATGATGAGGTGGTTGAGATTTCATCCCAAATCATAGAAATTGACGTTTACGATTTAGAGATTGAGAAAACTCATAATTTTATCGCCGGCGGCGTGGTGGTGCATAACTCGATTTACCGGTTCCGTGGCGCGGCAATTTCCAATATTTTGCAGTTTCCGAAGGATTATCCGGGGTGCAAGCAGATAGTTTTGACGGAAAATTATCGTTCGACCCAAGCTATTCTGGACTCGGCATACAAACTGATCAAGCACAACGATCCGGACCGGCTGGAAGTCAAAAATAATATTGTCAAGAAGTTAATCTCCCTGGCCGACACGAGCCGACTCGGGCAGGCGAAGTTTGTCGGCAAATCGGTCGAGCCGATACATTTGCACTGCGACACATTAACCGCCGAGGCGGACCGGGTTGCAAAAATGATCAAGGATGATTTCGACGAGGGTAAATATTCATTCAAAGACTTCGCTATTCTCTCCCGCTCCAGGCGAAACGCCGAAGATTTTATTCATGCCTTAAACCATTATGGCATTCCGTATAAATTTTCCGGTTCCTCGGGATTATATTCACGGCCGGAAATCAGGCTGCTAATAAATTTCGCCAAGGTTCTCGTATCTTCCGGCGATAATCTGGCTTTTTATCATCTCTTAACCAGCGATGTTTACGGCATGGAAGTGTCGGAGGCGGTGAAGCTAAATTCAGAGAGCCATAGATCGCGAAGGGGTTTAGAACAGGTCGCAAAGCAGCTGGCAAAAGGATTTTGGACAAGCTCTTCGAGTCTGAGCGATGAGGTATCGCTCACCTCAGAGTCGAATGACCAGAATGACCCGCGCACCATTTCAAGGTGCGGGGCAGGCAAAGAGGGGGGCATGTCAGAGAAGGCGAGGGAGATATTGGAAAGATTTTTGGACGATTTGAAAAATTTCAGGGAGGAATCCAAGAAGCTGACTGCCGGACAGACAATTTATTTATTTTTAAAGGAAACGGGCTATTTGTCGAAGTTGGTTGTTGAAGCAGAGAAAAGTGCCGAAGCGCAAGTTGCCATTCAAAATATCGCTAAATTTTTTGAGAGAATTGGCGACTTTGAAAAAGTTTCTGAGGACAAAAGTATTATTAATTTCGTCCATCATTTGAGAGCCTTGATGGACGCAGGCGACGATCCAGCAATGGCGGAAGTCGATCCTGATCTGGAAGCGGTAAGCGTTCTGACCGTTCATGGGTCAAAGGGGCTGGAATTTCCGGTTGTTTTTATGGTTTCGCTGGTGAGCGACAGTTTTCCGACCAGAAAAAGGGCCGAACAGCTTCCAATTCCTGAGGAGTTAATTAAGGAATCTTTGCCGGATGGCGACTGGCATCTGCAGGAAGAGCGACGGCTGTTTTACGTCGGGATGACCAGGGCTAAGGAAATTCTGTATTTAACAAGCGCCGAAGATTATGGAGGGAAAAGAACGCGGAAAGTATCGCAATTTGTGCTTGAAGCGATCGACAAACCGGCATTATCACGGGAAAAAGTGAAGCTGGATAAGATTCAAGCGATTGAGAGATTTAAGAAAAGGGATGAGATAGTTATTCCAAGTAAATTCTATGACGGGAAAGGACTTCTGACTCTCAATCCTCATCAAATTGATGACTATCTGTCTTGCCCGAAAAAGTTTGAATACATCCACATTTTGCGGGTGCCGATTATGACACATCACTCGGTGATTTATGGTTCTGCAATTCACAAAGCTATCGAAAATTATTATGTTATGAAAAAAGCCGGCAAGAAGATCAGCGCGGATGATTTAATCGAGGTATTTTCAAAAAATTGGCGGAGCGAAGGCTTTATAACCCGCGATCATGAGGACAAAAGGTTTAAGCAGGGGAAGAAATCATTGGCGGAATTCTTTGCTAGAGAAGAAGCAGCGAAGATTTTGCCGGACGAGGTTGAAGCAAAGTTTGAAATCTCGATGAAGGATCTTGATGTGAAAATAAGAGGAAGATTTGACGCAGTTTACGGGGCAGTAAACAGTCAACAGTCAACAGATAACAATCCTTCTGTCATTCCCGCGGAGGCGGGAATCCAGTCCGAAGTCCGAAGTCCGAAGTCCAACAGCTACTTAGAAATCCGGGACTTTAAAACTTCCGAAGTTGAAAATCAAGATCAGGCGGACAAAAAGGCAAAGAGCAATCGCCAGCTCTCCATCTATGCGCTTGCCAAGGAAACCGAAACCGGCGTCATTCCCGAAGTTTCGCTTTATTTTGTCGATTCGGGGTTAATTGGAATAGTCCAAAAGACAGAAAAAAATCTCGACAAAGTTCGCGGCGAGATAGAAGAGGTCGTTGAAGGGATAAAGGCAGAAAACTTTAAAGCAGCACCAGGATTCCAGGAGTGCTCGCGCTGCGCCTATCGCGAAATCTGCCCGTTTACTTTGAGTAAATAAAACATTTTTTCGTGCTATAATTTTACTTATGAAAAGGGAAGAAGTCAGAAAAACATTTAATGATCTCATGCTGGGCGATTATGACTTTGATGAGATTTATAAATTCGCCAAGCAGTTGATGGATAATGGGCCAACTACTGAGGAGGTGAAGGGATTTATAGACTCCACTGCTGACAGGGCGGTAGAGCTTAACCCCAAACTGCCCAAAGATAAAAAGATTATTGATATCTCAAGCAGCGGTGGTGATGACATAAAAACAATTAATGTCGGTAGCATCGTAAGTCTTGTGTTGGCTGCAGGTGGAATAGTAGTTGGCAAAAACGCTGCTCGGGCAGTGACAGGATATTCCGGCAGCAGCGACGTATTTGACAGAATCGGTATTCCTGTTAACTATGCCGACGAAAATGTTGAAAAGACCGAAAGATTGCTTGAGAAGACAGGCTTTGCTAGTTATTATTACCCCACCTTCGATTTAGAAAAATACGGTGCAAACAGCGGAAGATTTTTGAGAGAACTTCGAGACAAGGGAATGAGTTTTGTGACTCCATGGCATGTTGCGGCTTGGCTATACAATCCTCTTAAATTAAATTATCGGATTTATGGGATGTTTACAGATAAATATTTCGAGACAGCGGCAGAAGTTTTAAAGGATCAGGGGGTTGAGCGGGGATGGATTATTTATGGTGTGAATGGTTTGGACGAGGTTTCAAATGTCGGTGGGACAAAGGTGCTAGAGTTTACTAAGTCTGGGAATAAGGCGTTAATCCTATATCCTGAGGACTTTGGCGTAAGAAGGGCAGCGGTTGATGAGATAAAAGTATCAAGCGCGGAAGAGTCATTTAAAATAGCCGACAATATAATTAACGGCAAAGAAGATAGCGCATATAGCGACCTAATTCTGATAAATTCATCTGCCGGGCTATATCTGACTGGTCTGACAAATAACTTAAAAGATGGAGTAAGAATAGCCGATGAGCTGCTGAAATCCGGGAAAGTTAAAGCCAAAGTTGAAGAAATAAAATCCGAAATAAGAAGGTAACCACAGAACCCAAGCCCAAGGCAGAATAGTTCTCTCAATAAATGTCACAAGATAGACTGATCGGTCTAACTTGTGACATTTGTTTTTATGGTTTCGGATTCCAAAATTTAATGGATCGGGCACGAGATTTTGCTATCGCGCAATCTCGTGCCAACTTGTTCTCGTACCAGGATTATTGTTTCGAAAATTCTCAAGATTTTGCTATCGCTCTATCTTGTGAATCTTTGTGAAATCTGCCCGTTTTCTTTGTCAAAATAATTTCAAAAATTTAAAACGTTGTTCTATAATTATTATGTCAAGACTATCCGTTTCAAGGGAGGCAGGATGAAAACTTTGGCAGGCACCTTAGATTGTCTTGTTGTGGGCAGGAGAACCTACAACAAGTTGCCGCATTCCGCGGAAGATGTGAAGCCTTTTGTGGTGAGTGTTGTGGCGACATTGCGCCTGTCCGTAAATGACAGGCGGGTAGGCGTTAGAGTCGCAGGCAATCTCTACGGCTTGACCCTTACGAAAGATGGGGGCGGTCCCTTCAACCTCACCCGTCTTTGTCCGGTGAATCTGCGCATAGTTGAGTGTGTGGAATCACGGTCACTGCGGGTGATTGGATTCGATCCCTGCGCCGCCACCCGGATTATTAAGGAGACCGTTCAGGCGGCGCAGAAGATGACCGTAGAATATTCTATGCCCAAAAGCCCTCGCGGAATGGAGCCGGAAAAGTTTTCCGCCAACTAGGAAAGGAGGCTCATATTGACCAAGGGCGGCAGACGTTAGTCCTGGACGCTACTTTCTAGCGAGAGGAGGCTTATACGGACGGAAGCTGAATCGTGAGGATTGTTATCATATATTTTCACGGTTCTTCACAGACTGAGTGGCGGCGCAATCCCGTGGTTGCGCCGCCACAAATCTTGTTGAAATCAAAAATTTATTCTCTTTGTAGAGTAAATACCCTGTCAGTTTGCTGCGGGGTAGTTTAGTAATCTAGATCGG
>JAJYQQ010000016.1 GCA_021794535.1 bacterium | reverse complement strand
TTACAGAAATCATCGACATCACAAAATATTTCTGTTAAATTCATCTCAGACCCTCCTTTTATGCTTACTTGATAATACATAAGAATTGTAACATAAATGGAGGGTTCTTATGTCGAGCTGACGTTAAATTAGTACAGCTTTCCGCCAAGTGGCGCGTCTTTGTCGGGGGTGATGAGGATGCATTTGCCATTTTTATCCGGAACGCCAAGTGTCAGGACTTCTGAAACCGCCGGACCGATCTGCCGGGGCGGAAAGTTTACAACACAAAGAACCATTTTATTTTTAAGGTCGTCTTTTGAATAATTTTCCGTCAGTTGGGCGCAGGATTTTTTGACGCCGACTTCAGGACCCAAGTCAATTTTCAGTTTGTATGATGGATTTCTCGCTTCGGGGAAATCTAAAACCTCAACTATTTTGCCGACCCGAATGTCTAGTTTTTGAAAGTCTTCAAAGTTTGCCATAAATTAATCCATTTAACTTTTATATATTTTTCAAAGTGGGAGCTCAAATATCTCGCAGACGAATTGATTCTGGACAAGCCAGAATGACATGCTCTAATACTTTGGGCCAGGGATGAAACCCGCCTCATTAAACGGCGACAATCTAAGCCATGCTTTGCCGATGATGTGATCTTTGGGAAGCGGTCCCCACTCACGGGAGTCAAGGCTGGCATTTGGTTGGCGGTTGTCTCCAAGCGTGAAATATTCATCCTTGCCCAAGGTTCTGGTTATATCGCCCTGAAGCTTGAAATCTGCCGTTTTCGGTATGTAGGATTCATTCAGAACGAAACCATCCGGATGCTCGCTGTTTTTGATCGTGATTGTTCCGTTTTTGATTATTACCGTTTCGCCGGGCAGGCCAATGACTCTCTTTATGAAGTCGACGCAGGGATTTGCCGGCGGAATGTTTCCGATAAAGTAAAGCCTGTCCAGGAAATTCTTTATTTTGTGTTTATCCACATAAGTGTTGCAGGCATTTTCGGGATGTTCAAATACCACCACATCCCCTCTTTGCGGTCCGCCGAGAGTATATGAAAGGCCCTCCACCAGGATGTAATTATCGTTTTGAAAGTTCGGCTCCATGGATGATCCTTGCACCAAAAAAGGTTCCAAAACAAAAAGCTTTACGACGATGAGTATTGCAAAGATGACAACGACCGCTTTCACAAACTCTTTTGCGAAAAGCCCGGTCTCTGATGGTTTTTTTTCTTCCAATTTCCCCCTTTCTATAAAATTTTAAACAGGTTCTAAGATAGTTTAGCAATAAAAGGCTTGGCGGGCAATGTATTTTTCGGTATAATTTTTCTCGTGTAGCATTAAAATAAAAGAAACGAGGCAATGAGCAAGCGATCTATAGATGATATTTTGGGCGATATGGAAAATGAAAAATCTGCTGAGGGGAGCGGACCCGCTAAAACGTCGGTCAAGTTTAAAAAGAAAAAGAAAAAACACTGGAAAAGGAGAATCGTCCTGGCTTTGATCGCCCTGTTTTTGATAACGGGTGGAGTCCTTGGCGTCAAGGCCTATACTCTAGCGCAGAAAATATTTCAGGGCGGGAAGGGAGTTCCCGGCCTTCTTGGTTTATTCTCACAAGGCCAGCTAAAAGGGGAGGCGGACGGCAGGGTAAATATCCTTCTTTTGGGAGATGGCGGCGCGGGCCATGACGGGCCGCTCCTGACCGATACAATGATGGTTCTAAGCATAAACACCAAGACAAACGAAGTGGCGATGCTCTCGGTGCCACGGGATCTTTATGTTCAAATAGGAGAGTACAATAAAGGCAAAATAAACTCGGCGAATGCTCTGGGGGAACAATATCATTATCCCGGCGGTGGCCCTGCTCTTTCCGAGGCGACAGTAAGCAAGGTTTTGGGCATACCGATCAACTATTATGTTCTGGCGGACTTTTCGGGATTTCGAAAGATTATAGATACAGTTGGCGGAGTTGATATAAATGTGGAAAAAGATTTGTATGACCCTTATTATCCCGGCGGCACATACAGCGTAAGTAAGGGCATGCATCACATGGACGGCGCGGCGGCGCTTAAATATGCAAGGAGCAGGGAAACGACATCGGACTTTGACAGGGCAAAAAGGCAGCAAAAGGTCTTACTTGCTACGCGCGACAAAGTTATGAATACAAGCACGCTTCTAAATCCTTCAAAGATGAATGACATTTTAAATGCCCTCGGAGATCACATACGAACCGATATGCAAATGTGGGAGGCTTTGCGCGCGTTTGACATGATAAAGAAAGTTGATCAGGGCAAGATTATTAATTTAGTTTTAGATGATAGCCCTGACAATGTTTTGAGATCCAGTAATATAGGCGGTGCTTATGTTCTTTTGCCAAAAGCGGGACCTTATGATTACAACGACATCCAAAACATAGCAAAGAATATATTTACCGTTGGCCCCCTAAAGGTAGAAGCCGCAAAGATAGAGATTTTAAACGCCAGCGGAGGATCGGGCCAGGCAAAGAAGGCGGCTGATAGTTTAAGCGGACTTGGATTTACCATCGGCAATATTGCAAACGCGAGCAGCGTTTCCCAAAACACAGTTATTTACGACCACACAAATGGGGCAAAACCGAACACAATAAAGTATTTGGAAGATAAGTTCTGCGTGAAGTCGACCCAGCAGCCGGCAAACGGAAGCAACTATGATATTACGATAATGGTGGGGCAAGACCAGCTTAACAAGAACTAATGGAGCTGATAGAGAAAAATAAATCTGAGATTTTGCTTGGCTTTCTTTTTATCGAAAGCCTGCTTCTCTCACTGTTGGTTGGGAGCGCGGGAACATTTTGGGCTTTGTTCGCTATCTCGGTCGCGACGGCATTCTTCTATGTCATCCTAAAGTTCAATGTTCATCCGGCAAGAGTGCTTGTGGATGAGCACAGGTACGATATTTTTTTGGTTGTTGTTATGACTGCCATGCTAGATGCTAACATCAGCATTATTTCAAACAGAATTATTCTTCCGGTTATCCTCCTGGCCTATTTTTATGGACTCAGGTATCTGATGGGAACATTTATCAAAGGTACGCTGAACCAGGTGCAAAGGAATTCGCTCAATCTGGCTGTACTTCTCACAATTTTCCTGGGAGGCAATCTGATAACGAACCTCTCAATGATTTTGGAAAGAAATATAGGCGGACTTGCGGCGTTCCCGTCAAGCGCGCTTTTGTTTATGCTGGTTTATCTTCTGTCATTTTACAATTTTGTGAAAAGTAAAGTTGCAAGAAAGCGGGCAAAGGTTTATGCTGCTGTCCTGGCGCTGATACTGTCCGAGGTGGCGCTTCTATCGGGCTTTTATCTGGAGAAGTATCCGAACATTTATAATTCTGAGAATGCAGGAAACATAGCTATAGCCACTGCACCGCTCTTTATGGTGGTTATCTATTACCTTTTGTACGGGCTTTTGATACATAAAGTGGAAAAGAGGATTTATCCAAAACTTATCTTGGAATACATTGGCGTAGCAAGTGTAATCATTATAACGCTGTTTATTACCATTAAGTGGCTTGGGTGAGGCTGGGCAATCGGGGAATAGGGATTGGTTAAATAGGAAATCGGGGAATAGGCAGTTAGGGGAAATAGGGATTAGGGCAACGAAGGTAAGTCAGGGTAAGCATTGAAAAATCCCACTAACCCATTAACCTACCCACCCACCAACCCGCCTCCCACTCAGCAAATTATCAGCTAAATATAGGAGATTTATAATATGGAAACAGAACCGGAAAAAAATTCAAAGATTAAGCGGCTAATCCCCAAGAGGCTTATCGCCGTCATCATCATCGCATTCATTATGGGCGCTTTAGGCGGAATATTCGGATACAATCTGGCGGCCAATAACATTTTAAATAATTCGGGGAACACAATTACCGGCACAAAAACCTATAACGTCACGGAGCAATCGGGGGTTGTGAGCGCAGTAAAAAAGACCAGCCCGGCTGTAGTCAGCATCACAAGCGTCCAGTCTACGCTCGGTTTTTTCGGCGCCCAGCAGACGCAAAGTTCCGGGACGGGATTCATAGTTGCCCCAGACGGCTTAATTGTCACAAATAAGCATGTGGTGGCAGACCAAAATGCCAACTACAGCGTATTCACAAGCGACGGCAAAGAATATAAAGCAACCGTCAAGGCCCGGGATCCATTAAACGATATTGCCTTTGTAAAAATAGACGCCAGTAATTTGCCGACAGTTGCGCTTGGCGACTCCGATAAGCTTCAAGTCGGGCAAACCGTTATTGCCATTGGCAATGCCCTGGGGCAATACCAAAACTCAGTCACAACGGGTGTCATAAGCGGTATCGGCAGAGCTATTCAGGCCGGCGATTCCAGCGGAAAGTCTTCCGAAAATCTTCAAAATGTTATCCAGACCGATGCCGCCATCAATCCCGGCAACTCCGGCGGTCCGCTCGTAAACATTGATGGGCAGGTGATCGGTATCAACACGGCTGTAGACCAGCAGGGCCAGTCGATAGGTTTTGCTATCCCTATCAATATGATAAAAAAGCAGATTGACCAGGTCAGAGTCTATGGCGTCATTTCCCGGCCGATTCTAGGGATCCGCTACATCCCGATTACAAAGGATTTTGCTGCCAGAAATGATCTCAAGACTGATAAGGGCATATTGGTTTATGGAGGTAGCGACATTGCTGTTTTGCCGGATTCTGCGGCCGCAAAGGCGGGGATTAAAGAAAACGACATTATCCTGTCTATTGGTGGCACTAACATAGACGCAAACCATAGCGTGACCGGCATCCTCCAGAACTATTCTCCTGGAGATAAGGTGAATGTTAAGATTTTGCGAGATGGCAAGGAGTCGACCGTGCAGGTTACTCTCGGTAAAACGGAGTCAAAGTAGGGCACCGATAAATCAAAAACTCAAACATTAAACATTAAAAACATTAATAATTAGAGAGCTCTGACATGAAATTTGCATTTCGGGGCTTGCCATTCCCTCGGAGGAGCTTGGAACTTGAACAGTAACCCCTCACACCCTCAAATATCAAGCGTGAATTTAAAGCTCCGATCTGTCATTCCGACCGCCACCACGCTAGTGGAAAGTGGAGGAATCCCTTAAATTTTGTTCGAGAAAGGGATTCCTCGG
>JAJYQQ010000021.1 GCA_021794535.1 bacterium | reverse complement strand
GTTCGCGCCCCGCCCTTCTAAAATTTAAAGAGCAATTTTGGGAAAATTTACATATAATAGTATTGTCATTCTGGACACGTTCGATTGCACTCAGTGCAGGTTTCGTGAAGAATCTCGAGATACTTTCCTTCGCAAGCTCGAGGACAGGCTGTGTCTCAGGATGACAAAGAGACTTGCTGGGAGGTCGGACCTGGCGAGTACGCAAGGATCCGACCTCTTTAGAGAAAGGGATTCATCCACTTTCCACTAGCGTGGTGGCGGTCGGAATGACAGGAGAGAATTCGTAGATTAGTACAATTAGTAAATTAGTAGGAAAATATCGAAGATATTTATGAAAAAAGATTATTACGAAATACTTGGCGTTTCAAAAGGCGCCTCAATAGACGAGATAAAGAAAGCTTATCGCAAAAAGGCTCATGAATTCCATCCCGACAAGGGCGGCGGACCGGAAGCCGAGGCGAAGTTCAAGGAGGCAAACGAGGCCTACCAGATACTTTCTGACCCTGAAAAACGTCAGGCTTATGATCAGTTCGGCCATCAGGAGCCGGGCGGCGGATTTAACTGGCAGCAGTATCAGCAGCAAGCCGGGCAGCAAGGTCAGGGATTTGGCGGAGTTGACTTTGACTTTGGCGATCTGGGCGGATTTGGCGATATATTTGAAACATTTTTCGGCGGCGGCGGAGGGAGAGCGAGGACCAGGAAGGGCGCGGACCTTGAAACGGTTATCACGGTTGACTTTAAAGACGCAGTTTTTGGCGTTGAAACCTCATTGAAATTAAACAAACATTTTGAATGCGAGAAGTGCGGCGGCAGCGGTGCGGAGAAAGGCACGGAAATGGTGGAGTGCAAGGTTTGTCACGGTGCCGGCAAAATCCAGACGGCCAGGCGCACAATTCTCGGAACATTCGCCCAAACGGCCATTTGCGAAGAGTGCCAGGGGCAGGGTAAGGTGCCGAAAGTTCCGTGTTCTGTCTGCAAAGGTAAGGGAATTGTCAAAACGGAAAAGGAAGTCAAAATCAAGATTCCCGCCGGCGTCGATGACGGGCAAACCATTCGACTTTCCGGGCTTGGCGAAGCGATGAAAGGCGGCCAAACAGGCGATGTATATGTCCACATCAGGGTTAAACCTCATGAGAAAATTAAAAGAGAAGGTTACAATCTTTCAAATACTGCCATAATCTCATTTGCCGAAGCGGCAATGGGAACGGTGATCGAAGTTCCTACAATTGACGGAGATGTGAAGCTCAAAATTCCCGCCGGGACTCAAAGCGAGAAGGTATTTAAGCTATCCGGGCGCGGCGTGCCGCATCTTGGCGGCGCCATGTACCAGACGGTACATGGCGGCGGCAGGCGAGGCGACCATCTCGTTACTATCAAAGTCCGGGTGCCAGAAAAGTTAACAAAACGCCAGAAGGAACTCCTTGAAGAATTTGCCAAGGAAGAAGGCAAAGAAAAGCCCAAGTTCTGGCCGTTCTGATATAGGTTAGTTGGTTAATAGGTTATTGGGAGAGTCGTGTTCGCTGCATAGGGTGGCACCCTATGCAAGGCGTCACGGTTCGAAATGGAATTTACGTCGTCTCGATTTACGTCTCGATTGACCAAACGTACAGAATTTGGTAAAATAGCAGGGTTATTTCAGTGTCATTCTGAACTTTGTTGAAGAATCTATATTGATTAATCCTGGGTTCCGGATCCCTCCTACGCTCAAGTTTCGGAAGCAAGCGGGTCCGGAATGACAAATGGTGGGGGTCGGTAGCTCAGCTGGTAGAGCGCCTGCCTTTTAAGCAGGATGTCCTGGGTTCGAATCCCAGCCGACCCACCAAAAATAAAAAACTCCGTTTCCGGAGATTTTTATTTTTTAGAAAATTAATTTGAGATCTTGCCTTTCACGAAGTCGGCGACAAAGAGAAAGCCGATCGGCGCCACTATCCAGATGAGTTTGAGCTGATCTATTTTTGTCAGCAGTCCGGAGCCGGCCAAGAGGCTGGCTTTTTCGGTCGGGTCGAGGAAAGAGAGTATTGCCGTCGCCATAAAGCCGGCTGCCAGAAATCCGTAAATCAGATTTATTACCATTGATGAGTCGTCTCCGCCTTTTCCGCCGAGTTCTGTTTTTGCATTCAAAATTATAATAGTGGCAAAGAATAAGACAATTTTTACCAAAAACATCGAGAAGTTTTGGGTATGCGCAAAGCGTTGCGCCTCGTTAAAGGCCAGGGCCCCAAGCTCCGTTGCCACGACGTAGCCCATAAACGAGCCAAGTAAAATATTCAAAGCCTTGCCGCGGCCCAGGATGGCGCCGACACCCGCCATGACCGCGAAGATTACTATTGTAAATAAGTCCCATGAAAGCGTCATTTTGTACCCTCGTTACGTTAACACTTTCATTATAGGGAAAATGGCTATGGTGTGTAAAGGGGATTTTTGATGAATTACCAATTTCCAATTAAAAATTTCCCTGCCTCGCCGGCAGGCAGGCAATGAATTTTCAATGTCGCAATGTTCAAATTTCGTTTAACAAGGACTGTCTTTGCAAGGACTGTCCTTGTTAAACATTTTGCGCTTTAGGTTTCTTCGTTTACAATGGATACATTATGTTTGTTCAGCCCATAGCCCATTTTGTAATGTCTTCCATCTCATCGCTGGGATATTTTGGCGTTTTTTGGGCGATGGCCATCGAGTCGGCATGCATACCTGTGCCGTCTGAAATTATTATGCCGTTTTCGGGATTCTTGGCCTTTAAGGGACAGTTTAATCTTTTGGCAGTTAGTATTGTCGGAGCTTTCGGCAATCTGGCCGGATCGCTTCTGGCATATTATATTGGCAGATGGGGCGGTCTACCTTTGGTTGAGAAATACGGCAAGTATGTTTTGATTTCTCATCACGACATCCAAAAAGCCCATAGATGGTTTGATCGCCACGGTAAGAGCACGGTATTTTTCACCCGGCTTATTCCGGTGGTAAGGACATTTATTTCGTTTCCGGCCGGCGTAAGCGAGATGAATGTCGGTGTCTTTAGCCTTTATACGTTTTTGGGCGCGTTACCCTGGTCGCTCTTTTTGGCCTATGTCGGGTATAAACTCGGAGCGAATTGGGGCGCTTTGGGAATATACTTTCACAAAGCGGATTTGGCAATAGGCATAATGATAGCAGCCGGGATTGCCTGGTATATTTGGAGGCACATTCGGCATTTGAAAAAAGATTCAAATGCAATTTCTAAATCCTAATGTCTAATTTCTAATTAATTCCCAATAACCAATTTCCAAAAGACAACAAATAACTATATCAATCATGATTGAACGGCATACATTAGAAAACGGATTAAAGATTCTAGGCCAAAAAAGCGAGGGTACGCTTGCCGCGAGCATTTTAGTTGTTTTAAAAACCGGCTCAAGGAATGAAACTCCCAAAATTCACGGCATATCACATTTTCTTGAGCATATGTGCTTTAAGGGCACAAAAAGAAGAAAAAGCGCCCCTGATATAGCCAGAGAAATAGACAGCATGGGCGCCAAAAATAATGCCTTTACCAGCAAGGAATTTACCGGTTACTACATTCAGGCAAATGAGAAATATTTCGAGCAGTCTCTCGATATTCTCTCAGACATGGCATTTCATTCTGTTTTGTCGCAGGAAGAAATAAAAAGAGAAAGCGGCACAATCATCGAAGAGATAAATATGTATGAAGACACGCCGATGTACAACATCTCTGATGTTTTTGAAGAGATTCTTTTTGAAAATCAGCAGATTGCGCAAAACGTTACGGGCGAAAAAGAAGTAATTAAGCTGGTAACGTCCGATGCGATGAAGAAATATAGAGACAAGTTTTACAGGGCGGGAAACACCATTGTGGCATGCGCCGGCAGTTTGCCGGATAACTACATAAGCCAGATTGAAAGATATTTCGGCTTGGTGCCTAGCGGAAAACTTGAATACGCGGGCGAAAGAACTAATAAGATGTACAGCCAGAGAGTTCGTTTAAGCAAAAAGGACACAGAACAAGCGCATATTTATATGGGCTGTGAGTCATATGACATAAATAACTCAAATAGATATGCTCTCGATCTGCTGACAACGATTATGGGTGGCAATATGAGCTCGAGGCTTTTCATAGAAGTTCGTGAAAAGAGGGGGCTTGCTTATTATTTAAAAGCTGCAAGCGAAAACAATTATGATACGGGAATGTTTACTGTAAGGGCCGGCCTGAATGTAGACAAAACCGAGGAAGCGGTAAGGATTATAAAGGAAGAGCTTTTAAAGGCCAGATCCGACATCAAAGAAGAAGAACTCAAGAGAGCCAAGGATTATGTTTTCGGAACGATGGCTCTTTCCGAGGAAAACTCGATGAATGTTGCCGAGCAGAACGGATTGGAAGAAATAATCGGCGGGGAGGCGCTCCCGCTCGATGAGAGGATTAAGTTGTACCAACGGGTTTCCTTGGATGATATTTTAAACGTTGCAAATGATGTCTTTAACCCCGACAAGCTGAAGCTTGCCGTCATCGGACCCTATGAAACGCCGGAAAAATTTGCTAAAATACTTAAAAGCTGAAGCCAATTTTTAATTTTTAATTTTCAGTCAATTTTCAATTTAGCATTTGATTCTGAACAATCGACGTCAAGCGTTGTTAAGTTAGAATAACGGATTATGGCATTTTGATTAGTCGAGTTAATTAAGAAAGGAAAACATTTATGTCGTCACAAATTGAGAAGAGTTTGGTTCTGATAAAGCCGGACGGGGTGCAAAGGGCTCTTGTCGGTGAAGTTATCAAAAGATTTGAGCAAAGGGGCCTTAAAATAATCGCCCTGAAAATGGTCAAGCCGTCCATCGACCACATAAATGACCATTACCCGAAAGACGAAAAATGGATAGAACGGCTCGGCGAAAAAGGTTTCACGACTTTTAAAGAACAAGGTATTGATCCTAAGCAGGCGATGGGCACGGCCGACAAGAAGGAAGCCGGGAAAATGGTTCGCAAGTGGCTCATCGATTATATGACGGCCGCCCCGATAGTAGCCTTTGTCGTCGAGGGGATTCATGCCATCGAAATGGTCAGAAAAATAGTTGGTCCGACCCTCCCCTCCAAAGCTCCAATCGGCACCATTCGCGGCGACTTTTCCGTAGATTCACCTGCGGTTGCCAATATCCAGAAAAGGTCGGTAAAAAATATGATCCATGCCTCAGAAACGCCCGAGGAAGCTGCAAGTGAAATCAAACATTGGTTTAGCGAAGAAGAAATACATGACTGGGCAAGGCCGGATCACGAGGTAATGTTCTAGTTGCAATACCAAATTACAAATTTCTAATATCAAACAAAGTGTCAAATGAAAACAAGTCAAAAAGGACATTTGATTTAGAGGAGAGAACCTCTATTTTTTCTGAAAACATAATTGATTTTTGTCAGTCGCTCAAGGAAACAACAGTTACGAGACCTATTATTTCCCAACTTATCCGGTCTGCAACAAGTATAGGAAGCAATTATTGTGAAGCGGATTGCACGGAGAGCAGGAGAGATTTTGAACATAAACTAGGTATTTGCAAAAAGGAGGCAAAAGAAACAAAATATTGGTTGAGAATGATAATGAAGTCTTTGCCGGAATTTAAGGTAAGAGCACAAGAGCTTAGAAAAGAATCTATGGAGTTACTTCTAATTTTCTCTTCTATAATAAATAAGTCAAAGAGCAAAGCAGCTTGAAATTCGAAATTTTATTTGATATTTGTAATTTGACATTTTGAATTAATTTTGCGCCCGTAGCTCAGTTGGATAGAGCGAGACACTCCTAACGTCTAGGCCACAGAGCCCGCCCCGCACTTTCAGAAACCGGTGATTAAAATTGCCCCCATAGTTCAACGGATAGAACAAGGGACTCCTAAGCCCTAGATCTAAGTTCGATTCTTAGTGGGGGCACCAAATGAAGATGGTGCCATTAAACTATCAGATCTAGCGAAAGTGCGGGGTGAGAATTCCTGTCGGGCGCACCAGATATTAATTTAAAATTCAAACCAATTAGCAAAATAAGAAGAATGCCAATCTTCAAATGCCAATCTTCTTATTTTCATTTGAACGCCAATGTTGTATATTGGAGATGCTTTTGTTACTTCTTCCACAGGAGGCAGAATGAACCAGACCGGATGTATTGAAATGTCTTCTAGGATTCCGGCGAGAAAGGTTGTCACGCGGGTTTTTGCGGGGCTGAGGGAGTCTGCATTTGACACAATGGTTTTTCCTGAAAATGACAATCATGTCAGCAGGCTAAGCGAAGTGTTGGAATGCCCGGCTGAGTTTGGGCGTCGCTGGATAATTACTCTTCACGACAATGGCGGCGCACACGATCCCGCTATTCTTGCGGCAAAGGCTTCCAGCCGCAAACTATCGTTAGAGGAGTTTCAAGCTATATTCATCCACCCCTTTAAGGGGTGTGTCCAGCCGCATACCAGGTTTTTTTTCCGGAGAGATAACAGAGTCCATTTTGGCTCCCATCTTCCCGGGGAAATCCATGAGTCGCTTAGGTCCTTCGCGGATCCTTATTCTCCAGAGAGAATAGTGGGCTTGACGCGAATTCTACAAGCGGCATTGGAGACATGGCAGCCAAGAATTTTCATTTGAAGTGACAGAAATTATGGCGGCCCCGCTTGGGCCGCCATCTGTCGTTTTGGGTAGACTTTAACTTTATGCCTTTATTCCAAAGAGTTATAATTAAGCTATGTCGCTATCCTTACACCACTTTATTCACACTCATAATGTGGATACAGAGAAGTTCGAGCGCCTGCATAAAAAGAAATATGTTCGCTTTATCGACGCGCTAGTTTTAATCGTTGCCTTTGTGGGGCCGATGACAACGGCGCCGCAGGCGTTTCGAATTTTTTTAACCCACAATGCCGAGGGCGTCTCGATAACCACGTGGTTTCTTTACTCATTGGTCCAGGCGGTGTGGCTGGCTTATGGCATCGCCCATCGAAACAAACCGATTATTATCAGCAATATTTTGTGGATTTTCTGGCAAGTGCTCGTGATGATTGGCGCGATTATTTACTAATTTTTTATATCATTCCTTTTCCGTAAGCCTAAATCAATTCTTATCTTGGAGAAATGGACAATGAAAAAAGGCTTTTTTTCATATAGTATGCAGCCTAATCCCGTTCATTTCTATATGCAAAAAAGGAGGCGATTTTATGGCAAATTCTGGGTATAGGGGACTCATATGCTCAAGGATTGAGAGATATGAGAAGCCTTATAAGCTGGAAGCCGGCGAGAGTATAGCCGAGTTTGTCAGGCGATATGGAAAGCTCTGCGAAAATATTGATGAGACAAGGGGGATACCCCAGATCTTGACTTTCCTGGGGGCAAAAAGGCTCATAACGGATCTTGAAGACGATGGGTTGGATCCGGGAGACCAGGCCGAAACCATCCATAAGCTCCTGGATGATGACAACTACATACTCATCATCGGTGCCAGAGAAATTCTGGAAAGGAGGCTCAAAGAGCTGAAATAGGAATAAATAGGGAAATAGGCGCCCCGATGGACATCGGGGCGCCCTACTCTTTTTTGGTTTCTCAGACTGGATACACTTAAAATAAACTTATTATGATATAATATGCAAATGAAAGAAGAATTTCCGGGCCAGAAGTCAAAGGAGAAGCTTATCAAAACTCTCCGCAAAAATCCCCTAACACTTACGAAGAAAATTTTTAAGTTCTTCATTTTTTTGGCCGCCTCCATTTTCCTGATGATTTACGTGAGCCAGCTTGAGATCTTAAACTCCATTTCAAATTACATAAACATTACCGCTCTTTGCGGGGTTATATTTTCGCTTTCCTATGGGTTTTATATCTGGATCTGCTGGTATTATGATGTCTACATTTTGACGAGCGAGAGGATTATCGAGGTGGAACAAAAAGGCCTTTTTTCGAGGGAAGTCAGAGAAATAGACTTGGCGAAGATACAGGATGCGACCTACAGCGTTTCCGGTGTTATGTCGACCGTTATGGAGATAGGAAATGTCAAGATCCACTCGGCTTCCGGGATGCAGGTGGAAATGGAGGGCATATCCAAGCCGGGGATTGTCAGAGAGGTTATCATCAAGCTGATGGAGAAGAAGGGCAAAGGCAAGAAGGATCTTTCGGCTGATGATATAGCAAAGGCATTGGCGGAAAGGCTGAGTGTAAAATAAGTTTCTGTCATTCTCGCGGAGGCAACGTCGTACGTTGCACGCTTTTGGTTTTCCATCAGCTGCAAAGTCGCGTCTGACGTGGCGGGAATCCAGTTCTCCCTGTCATTCCGGACTTGATCCGGAATCCAGTTAATTAATTACTGCTATAGCAGTCTTGTTTTCTCTCCTTTTCTGCTTTTTTAGAAAAAGCAGAGGCAAAAATCGCGGTCCATTCGGCTTCGCTCAGGACAGGCTTTAAACGGTCTCTTAAAGTATCACTCAAACCTTCTCTTATATTTAAAAAATGACAACCCTCCTTCGCTAAAGCTACGGAACGGGCAGGCAAGCCGATTCCGGAAGTCATCTTTTCAAAAGTTCATTCACTTTTTCGTTTTCTTTTCGAGCCGATAGCCGCAGGAGAGATGGCGACCTTCTGAGCGCTTCAAATAACCGCTGTCATTCCCGCACTGAACCGGAGTTCAGCATAAACTCCGGTTCAGCGCGGGAATGACAAACCTCTAACTTGAGACTCGTAAAGGTGTGTCTTTGTCTGTGAATGGAATTATGGAGAAAAGTTTAAAAGGGGAATTTTTCGAGTTGTTAGCCGGAAGGATGTGCCAGGCTTTGTGAAATTTGTATTGCCCAAGGGCACAAAAAAGATTATTATATTCTAAGTAGCAAATAAAGCGAGGATAAAATGAAAAAAGAGATTGGCAAGGACTCCGCCAAAGAGGCGGCAGCGAAAAAAGTTGGCAGCGCCAACAAATCGAATTTTAGTTTCAGAAAAATAAACAAAGAAAATATCCGCAAATTCTTTGGCAGCAAGAGAAATCTGGCAGTTTCAGCCATTGCGCTTGTTCTGATAGCGCTTTTTACCGTCTTTACAGTAGGTATCTATAGGTTTGGCTGGACCGATGATGCGACGGTCGAAGCTGCGAGGATCATCCCTTACCCGGCAGTGTTGGTCAATGGCCATATTGTTTCCTACGCCAAGTATGTGGATTACAAAAAGGCTTATACAACCTACATCCAGGAGTTTTACATAAAGGGACAAAAAAATCTTGATCCCAACTCCAAGAAAGCAAAACAAATATTAAGCGATGCCGACTCGAGGGTAAAAACTTTATTGGTGCAGAATGCCATTATCGAGCAGGAAGTAAAAAGCAGGGATATCAAATATACCCAAAAGGATGTTGACGACTCCTTCAATCAGTTTGTCAAAAACACCGGCGGAGCCAAAGAGGTGGCGAATAACCTGAAGAAATATTACGGGTTGACGACCGATAAATTCAAAGAAGAATTTTTCATTGATACGTTTCTCTCGGGCAAGCTGCAAAATGCCATCCAGAATGACGCTGCGCTTAACAATGATGCGAAGAAAAAAGCTGAGGATGTGTTGTCGCGGGTTAAGGCCGGCCAGGACTTTGCCACGTTGGCCAAAAAGTATAGCGATGATACGGCCACGGCTTCAAAGGGCGGCGACCTCGGCTATGTCAAGAAGGGAACTCTTGTGCCGGAGTTTGAAGGCGCTCTCTGGAAACTGCAAAAAGTCGGTGACGTATCCGGCCTGGTCAAGACGGTTTACGGATATCACATTATCAAACTAACCGGCATTAACGGGGACCAGAGGCAAGCCAGCCATATTCTGATTAAGACAAAGGACTTCGACACCTGGCTAGCCGATCGGGTGAAAGCGGCAAAGATAAGCTACTGGGTAAAGTAGAGGTTTCTCTTGTCATTCCCGCACTGAACCGGAGTTCAGCATAAACTCCGGCGGGAATCCAGAGAATTTCTAATCAATTCCTAAGTTATTGGGTGGTTTTGTCATTCTGTCTCGCATAAATTATAAATTTCATTTGCCTTTTAAAAATTAATCATTTAAAATTTTCATTAAGGGTGATTGAGAGCAAACTGCAGTTATGCGATGCCTTCAAGCAAGCTAAAAAAGAACCGTAAGGTTCTTTTTTATCGTTTAGAAACTACTTCTTTTTTATTTACCCATTATTCTATTACCTATTCTGTCAAAGAATTGAGGTATATTCTTTGTCCAGGAGAAGGTATCTTCGAATGACTTGATGATGATTTGCAGTAACGACTTCTCTTTGGTCGGAGTGATAAAGTTTGAGGCCTTGGTCTTGGTTATATTACCCCTCTTATCCCTTGAGATAATCCTAAATCTGTAGTTAGTCGAGGTGCTGAGTTCCTTAATTATTACCGTATGGGTTGGGTTCAACATGGTGTTTTCAACCGTATGGTTTTCATATTTCTCGCCTGATCCTTTGTCATCATATTCTACAAGAGTAGTTGACGGCTTGTCAGTGGTCCAGGAAATTACTACTGAGGCTTTATCTGAAGAGCTTGAGACAGGCAGAACATCCACCTTGACCTCGGAGACTTCCGGCCCTTGCGTATCAAGCGGGGTAGAGAAGGTGCCGTCAGTAGACTTAACGTTGTTTTTAAACTGATCGGTAGCAGATGCCTGGAAATGATATGTTGAGTCGTCGTCCAGGTCTTTCAAAACTACCACGTGGTTCTTTTCGGCTTTTGTTACAGTTACGCTTGAACCGTAACCGGTATCTTTACCGTAGTTAAGGGAAACGACCGTATCTACATTCGTATCAAAAGTAATGGTAGCGGTATATGGCCCAAAGTCCCTGACTGTTAAATTTGTGATTTCCGGCATGAGTACGGCCGTAAATGTAGATTCCGGGGAGAAAAATTCTATGAGATTCTCATCGGTGCCCTTTACTCGATAGTAATATTTAGTGCCCGGTCTTAGATTCATTAACTTAACAGCATGGAGAGTATTGTAGTCATTATCTCCGGCGCTCATTGAGTAGACTCCCGCTTCTGTCCCATACTCAACCCAGGAAGTTGTGGCGCTGGTTGTAACCCACGTAATCTGAGCGGTGGTAGCCGTTACGTTTTGTTCGGAAACACTTGTCTCTGCCGGCGCAATAGAGAACTTATTTAAGTCATTTAACCGTGTTTTAAAGGTCATAAATCCTGTTTCTGCAATATACTGATCACCGGTAACAGATCTTATTTTATAGGTATAGGTTCTATCTGGCGATAGGCTCTTAATAGACACGGAGTGCGAAGTTGTCATAGCAGAGTCGCCGGCAACTTGAGACTGTTCATCGGCCTGACCGGGCGCGTGCTCTGGCTTATACTCCACATAAGAATCTGAATTGATATTTGTATTCCATGTGATAGTTGCTGTCGTCGTGGTGGTCTGGGCTGAAGGATTTGTAATGGAGAAATCCTGCGTCGAAAATTCGCGCCAGGTGCTTGCAGCGGAACTGTCTATATTGCCTAATGAATTTCTGCTTACGATCCTGTACTCATAAGCCGTCCCTTTGGAAAGGCTATTTAGACTGACTGAGTGGTTTGTCGTCGGCTGGGTTCTGTCTTTGCCTGCCGCTATCACGTCATTTGATCCTTTAACCCTGTATTCTACCAAAGAATCTGTCTGCTGATCGGTGGTCCAGTTAATGGTGGCGGAAGAAACCCCGGCATTTATCGCCTGGATGCCCGAGACAGTCGGGTTTACTGCCCCCGGATTTATAGATGCCGCCGCTAGATGCCCGCTTGTGTTTGAGATACTATTTATAACTTGTCCATTTGTATATTTGAAATCAGCGCCGGCATTATCGACCGCCACAACATAGTAGGAGTAATCTTTGTCTTTATTCGCATTTGGGATACCGTCAACATAGTAGTTGTTGCCCCGATCTGTTGTTTCGAAAACAAGTGCCGCCGCAGCCGGGCCGAGCAGCGTTTCATACCTATATACTTGATATTTTGCAAAGTCGCTTGCGCCGTTTCTAGTTGGATCGGCGATCATGGTCCAGGTAATAATATTTCTAACCATTGAGTCGTTCGGATGAATGTCTTTAACGACAACATCTTGTGGCACATCGGGCGCGGTAGCATCAGCCGTTGTGTCCCAACCGGCATGAAGTGTGCCGATTGTAACAGCAGAAAGACCGGATGTAAACGGCCCGCCATCAGGAGTTACCGGAGTATTGTCTTTTGCCTTTACTTTATAATAATAAGTCACGGCGTCGCTCAAATGCGCGGTTTGCGATTTTGCCACCGTCGGAGATCCGCCGGAACTCCTGGTGATGTAGGGCGCGGTCGAATCATTTGATGCGTTATTATCTATATATGTGTAAGTAACGCCTCGCTCATCTCCCACCGCATTCACAGAAACATTCGCAATTTCTAATGAATTGGAGGCAAAGTTGTCTGTCGAACGATAGATCGTGTAACCCGTGATACACCTCAATCCGCCGGAACAATTTTTTGCATACGAACCGTTGAAAGTAATTGTGTTTTGATGGCCGATATTGGCATCACCGCCGGGGTTTCCGGTTTTAGTAATGACATTTACCGATAATGGCACAGTCGGCACTGTATTTGAGGCGGTTGTTGCTGAGGAAGAGGCGCTTCTAGCCGAGCTATTGTTAGCGCTGTCTGTAATGGTTGAGGAAGAGGCTTTATCGACCGCGATGACTCTATAGAAATATTGGGTAAATTCATTTAATCCCTCTTTTGTATAGCTTATCGAGGTTGTGACGCCAAGCTGCGTATAGTTGCCATCATTGGCGCAAAATGCGGCGTCACCCTGACATTGCAGCACCTTGTATCCGGCAATGCCCGAGCCGCTCACACCGGCATTTCTGCTCGTCATATCCGTTGAGGCGCTCCAGGTCAGGTCGACCCTCTGGGCCGCGCCGGATGCGTCAAGCCCCATAGGCGTTGCCACTACGTTTTGGGGTACGCTTGGCGCCGTAACATCCGGGGTTCTGGTCGACGCAAAATTTACGTGATTCGGCGTTTGCAAGAGATCATTGTCATGCGTGATGGTATTTGACGAGTTCCCCGCCGCATCGATAGCTACAACTCTATAATAGTAGTTCGCATAATCATTCAGCCTGGGGCTTGCCGCCTTAATGGCGGTTGGCGCATCAGCGATCGTATCCGTAAATGTGGCATCGTTATTTACATCATTATCATAATAAACGGTGCTGATAGGAGCTCCCGGTGTGGGCACGTCCAAATATCCGACTAATGTGAAGTCGGCTGCGCTGCTTGAGTCGGATGCCGCCCGATATATCTTATATCCGGTTACTCCGGTTCCCGAATCAGATGACGGGGTCCAAGCAAGCTTCACTTCATAGCCTTTGTTGGCCGCATTAGAGCAGTTGTTTACTCCGTCACAAGGCGCGGCGGTCACAGCTGACGGTTCTGTCGGCGCCTGCGTGTCGGCAGTCATACCGGTAGCCGAAAGCATCCAAGCGCTTATATTGCCCGCTTTATCGATTGCTTTTATTCTATAAATGTATTTAACGGAGGCATCAATGTTTTCAGGATTAGCGCCGATGACGTCAACTTGACTATGAACAGTATCGGTCTTGTCTCCAATGCTATAGTAACCGGACCCGGATCCATCACCCCCCAAAGCCCAGTTAGATGTTAAGGTGTGATTGCCGGAAACATAATCAGAATATTTTAGTCTTTCAAGGGAGTAATGGTCGACAGGGGCGGTAACTCCCGATGCGTCCGCATAAACGTTCCAAGAAACAGTCACATCACTAGGATCGGTATTGGTAGCCGTAAAAGTAAATCCTGGATCCAAGGCCGTCGTTGGCGCCGTATTATCAAAGCCGACAGTGAATGCCGCTGTTGACCGGGTAATGTTTCCGGCATTATCAAATGCCTTTACGTACCAAGTATGCGTACCTGCCGACAAGGCGCTAATCGGAGTCGTTGATGTGGCGCTTCCGGCAATGCTATCTCTATTTAGCGAGCCGTCGATATAAAGCTGGTATTTTGCCAGTCCGTTTGCATCGCTTGAGGCATTCCAGCTTAAGGTTGGCAAGGACGATTGTTGCCAGGTGCCATCCGGCGGGGATGCAAGCGTAAAAGCGACCGGAGGATTATTATCAATAACAACAGTGAACTGGTTGTTGCCTGTTGCTTGCTCGTTACCGGCATTGTCAACCGGCCGAACAGTATAATAATATGTGCCGTCAGCGGGACTTTCGGAGTATGTTCCTGTCGTGACCGCTCCGTCAGCCGAAACTTTAGATCCCAAAGTACCCCCGGTAGTACTGCGATAAACTCTATAAAAGGAGGTACCGGAAGCAGCATCGGTGACAGCGGTCCAGCTAAGTGAGACTGTTTTTGCCGGAGTAGTTGCCGACAGTGTTGCCACAGCCGGCGGAGCAACCTGGTCAATGGTGAAGTCGGCATCAGTTTCCGGATTATTGCCATAACTCAACCAGGCTGAGGTTCTACCCTGATCATCAACGCTTCTGACTTGCATGTGATAAGCTGTGCCGGCGGCAAGTCCGGTAATATTCGCGGTAGTTGAGCCCTGAGAAGCAGTAAATAGGTTCGTGGCGCCGTCAAAAGCGGTTCCGATCGGCTTAACCTCGACTTGCGGCCTGATATTTGTAGATGTCCCGCAGCCGGTGCAGGTGAGGCCGGCAGCTGTCAGATTGACAGATGTTTCGTTGGTCCAAGCTCCTCCTACACCAGCACCGATTGTCAGGCCGGTATTTGTTTTAAGGCTAGCGCCAGTTGTTTTGGTCAAGGTTAGATTACTGTTTGCCGGGATTTCTAGAGTATCATAAGCGACTGTAAAATCGTTTAATGTTGGCGTATTATTCCCATCTGAGGTTAGGGTGACTTCTATTTGCAGCCATTGGGAGCTAGCTGTTGTAATGGTTGAACCGGCTGCAGTAGTATAGTAGGAATTTGTCCCCACGCCGCTTGGTCCGTCCCAGTTTGCCGGCCAGCTTTCACCGTCATTTCGCCCCATAGTTCTGAACTTTACCGTAGTGCCTGCCGGAACGCTAGCATTCCAGGACAAGTTAGTCCATTTAGCTTTTACACCAGAACCTGCGTTAATAAGAAGATTTGAAATTGTTCCGGGTGTCGTCGTATAAGAATTACGTATTCTCAGGATAGTGCCACCATGACCTACCACAAATCCTGTTCCGCCAGCCGTAAAGTAAACTGCGTATAAGTCATTTGTTGTGCCTGAAGCCAAAGCTGTCCAAGTGGCTCCGGCATTTGTAGTTTTTATAATTGTCCCGCTTTGCCCTACTGCATAGCCTGTATTTGCGTCCGTAAAGTAAACTGCGTATAAGTAATTTGTTGTGCCTGAAGCCAAAGCTGTCCAAGTGGCTCCGGCATTTGTAGTTTTTATAATTGTCCCGTAATATCCTATTGCATAGCCTGTATTGGTATCCGTAAAGTAAACTGCGGTTAAAGTATTTGTTGTGCCTGAAGTCAAAGCTGTCCAAGTGGCTCCGGCATTTGTAGTTTTTATAATTGTCCCGCTAAGCCCAACCGCATAACCCGTATTGGCATCCGTAAAGTAAACTGCGTATAAGTTATTTGTTGTGCCTGAAGCCAAAGCTGTCCAAGTGGCTCCGGCATTTGTAGTTTTTATAATTGTCCCGCTTTGCCCTACTGCATAGCCTGTATTTGCGTCCGTAAAGGACACTGCGTTTAAGTTATTTGTTGTGCCTGAAGCCAAAGCTGTCCAAGTGGCTCCGGCATTTGTAGTTTTTATAATTGTCCCGCTAAACCCAACCGCATAACCCGTATTGGCATCCGTAAAGTAAACTGCGTTTAAGATTTTTGTGCCTGAAGTCAGAGCTGTCCAAGTGGTCCCGGCATCAGTTGTTTTTATAATTGGTCCGTTAAACTCTGTTGCATAGCCTGTATTGGCATCCGTAAAGTAAACTGCGGTTAAGTCAGTTGTTGTGCCTGAAGTTATGGTTTCCACCGTTTGAGTCGGATCTGGTAAAGCTACGTTATTACTGCCAACTTTCACTCCGCTTTGAGTCGTTGCGGCACCGGTTGTCACGGCATTACTGTTAAAGTCTGCGTCAGCTGTCCATATAACTGAACTGCTTGCGCCCTCTGCCACTTTTGGGTGAGCCGGATTAAAAACCTCCGGCCAAAGGCTACCCATTAGCTGGAATACCACAAACGAAAGAACGAAAGCAAGTATAGTAGCCCTCCTGATCGGCCGCGTGTACTTGTAGTCGTTAACCTTTTTGTATGTATTGTTTTTTTGATAGAGATGATCGTGAATATAACGTATTCTTAAGTGCGCGAAATAAAGAAGCTCATAGTAAGCCAAACGAAGAAGCACAAATATATTTTTCAAGAATAAATATAACTTTAAAGCTAAAATTAAAGGAAAAAGAAGGACTGTCTTCTCCCGGCAAAGCAAACTGTGTTCCTGTACAAAACAGGACTGAGTTTTGCCCAAGACAAAATCTATATATTTTCTTAAATAAGGTTTGTTTTTCTTCTTAAACTGTTTGTGGTCCAAGCCCCCTCCACAGGTATTATTTTTTCTGGGTATACTTAAATAATAGGAAATATATGGGACTAACGCAAGCTTTTTATGGACTTGCCCGGATTAAGAGAATTTCTTATTTTTTGAGAAAAAACCAATGAATAAATGTTTTGTCCTATATCTTTGCCGAGGGGCATTCCCTGAATCTGGATATTTTCAACAGTCTCATTATAAACTTTATATTTCCCATTCCCGGATGACTGTTATATACTTTAAAACAAATGGCAAAGATACCGGTTATAAAAGCTATCAACCTTTCGAAAACCTTCAAGCTTGGCAAGGATAATGAGATTGTTGCGCTCCACAGTGTTAACTTTGAGATTTATTCGGGCGAGCTTATTTGCTTTTTTGGACCATCGGGTTGTGGCAAATCCACCCTGCTTTCTATGCTTGCAGGTCTCCAACCGCCCACATCGGGCGAGGTTATTGTAAGGGGAAAAAACCTGGCGGAGCTAAAGAAAAAACAGATCTCAGAATATAGGCGCTCAAAGATCGGGATGGTTTTTCAGCAGTTTAACCTCATTTTGTCTATGAATGTTTTGGAGAATATTGCCCTGCCCATGGCTTTCGGCGGCATGAAAAGAAAGAGAAGGATACAAAGAGCGGAGCATCTTCTGGAAGTGGTAGAGCTTAGTGAAAAAAAGAAAAGCATTCCTGCTGACCTTTCAGGGGGACAACAACAAAGGGTTGCCATTGCCAGATCTTTAATCAACAACCCTTGGATAATAATGGCTGATGAACCTACCGGAAACCTTGATTCAAAATCTGCTGACGATGTTATAAAACTTCTCATCTCGCTTAGCCGCAAATCAAAAAGAACCGTTATCCTGATTACCCACAATCCAGAATATTTGCAGTACACCGACAGGATTTTCAGGATGAAAGACGGGAGAATAGATAAAATAGAGGTTAACGCCAAGACAGCTAAGGTTGACCTGGTTGACTCGGTAGCCAAACTGGGAAGCATTAAAGAAGATGATAAAGAAACATATTCCTTTGGCGCAGAACTTGGCGAAGCCGATATAAACGACACGTTAAAAGACATTCGACTGACTCAGGGTGAAGATGCGCAAGTCGGTGGGGAAATATCAAATTTAGAAGAGGGTGAAGCAGGGGAAGACTTAAAGGAATGAAAATAATAGATATTTTAAGAATAGCTGCGGGAAATCTTAAGCGAAACCGCTTAAGGACTACACTTACTGTCTCCGGAGTTGTGGTCGGAGTCGGCGCTATTGTTTTCTTGGTTTCCTTGGGTTTCGGCCTTCAAAAGCTTGCGCTTGATAAAATAGTGAGACTTGATGCTCTGAAGGTGATCACAGTGACGCCCGGAAGCAAGAGCGACTCATTGCTTACGCCGGATGTGGCTGAAAGTTTTAGGAAAATAGGTGGAGTAGAGGCGGTGAGCCCGATTATGAGAACTTTAGGCACTTTTCACTTGGGAAATAACGAATCGGACCAGGTCATATATGGTGTTAAGCCTGAATATTTGGGACTAGAAAATGTGAAAATTTCAGCCGGTAATGCGTTCTCCGGGAAAAATGAAGCGATTGTTTCAAAAGATACCCTGGCAAATTTTGGAATAACTCAGGATAATATTTTGAACAAAGAACTACCTTTTTCATATGAAAGCTCAAAGGGTACGGTTAAAAGCAATCTAAAGGTTGTCGGCGTTTTTGATGATAAGGGGATTTATGCGTCTTTTGATCTGATAAAGAATGAAGGTGATCCTTACTCGGCTATTCGGGTAAAGGTGAGGGATAAAACTCAAGTTGCACAGGTAAAGAAGACGATTGAAAGTATGGGATTTAATACAGCAGTCATACAGGATCAGTCAGCCGCCGTGAATCAGGTTTTTGCCATTATCAATATCGTGCTGGGCGGCTTTGGGATGATCGCTTTCTTTGTAGCGGCAATAGGCATTTTTAACACCATGACCATATCTCTTTTAGAAAGAACTCATGAGATAGGAGTAATGAAGGCGATCGGCGGTAACAGCAAAGATATTGCTATGATATTCATAACCGAGTCTGCTTTGATAGGTTTTTTGGGCGGGGTCTTCGGGCTTTTTACCGGGTGGTTCCTGGGTTTGACCTTAAACCTTTTAATAAATTTCATGGCTACGCAATCCGGCGGGGAAGCGGTAGGCCTTTTTGATATACCGGTTATCTTTGGAGCATTAACTGTTTTCTTTTCTTTCTTTATAAGCACTATAGCCGGTATCTGGCCGGCACGCAGAGCCGCCAAGCTAAATCCGCTCGAGGCTTTGAGATATGAATAAAGAGACTGTTGAAAATCATTTTTAGGGTGTCATTCTGGCTTGTCCAGAATCAAAATTTGTGCTTGAACCGTTAGATTCTAGTCTCCTAATCGTCGCCAGAATGACGTTTCGAGAGACTTTTTCAACAGTCTCTCGACTAAAGCTTTGTTTTGTTTCCTAAACTTGATACAATAGTCCTTATGAAAATAAAGGATTTGGCGACCGACAGGTTTCGTTGGCCGGCGCTTGTGGTGCTGGCCCTTTCTTTGGCTATTGTTATCATCGACAACAGTGTTTTAAATGTGGCGGTGCCGTACATTATTCGCGATTTAAATACCGGCCTTTCTTCAATGGAATGGGTCATTTCGGGTTACGCTCTCATTATCGCCACGCTCTTAATTACCGTTGGCCGGCTCGGTGACATTTTCGGGCGCAAGAAGATCCTTATTATCGGCATATGCCTTTTTGCTATCGGCTCCTTTGTCGCTTCGATTGCGCCAAATGTGAGCGTGCTTTTCCTTGGCGAGGCATTTATCGAAGCTATCGGCGCCTCTATGATGCTGACGTCATCCTTATCCTTAATTGTTACTGAGTTTCGCGGCCGCGAACGCGCTATTGCTTTCGGTGTCTGGGGTTCTGTCGCCGGCGCCGCGGCGGCGCTCGGTCCGCTTCTCGGCGGATATTTTACATCCTACTATTCCTGGCGCTGGTCGCTTCGGATAAATGTCGTTGTCGCAATTATTGCCATTTTGGGAACGGTTTTCATTAAAGAAGCCAAGGGGGAGCAAGATAAAAAAGGATTTGATTTTATAGGAACCTTTCTTTCCGGCGCCGGCCTTTTCAGCTTGGTGTTTGCTTTAATCGAAGGCCAAAAATACGGCTGGTTTCATGTAAATCAAGCCTTTCAAATAGGCGGCTGGCAGTGGCCGATAAGCCAGTTTTCGATTATCCCGGTTGCTTTTCTGGCGGCAGCGGTTCTTTTGGCGGGATTTATCCTGTGGGAATATAGGCTTGAAAAAGCGGGCAGCGCGCCCCTAATGAGGCCTTCCATTTTCAAAAACATCAGTTTCAGCGTCGGCCTGGCAACGGTTATCATTATCGGCCTGGGCCAGTTCGGCATCTTCTTCATAATGCCGATATATCTGCAAAATGTCCTTGGTTTAAATGCCTTTCATACCGGTCTTCTTTTCTTGATTGCCGCGCTTACTATGTTTGTAGTCGGTCCGATTACCGGCTTCATCGCTTCAAAGATTAGCCCGAAATGGATTGTCACCTCGGGCATGTTTATAGTGGCGATTGGCGCCCTCGTTTTGCGCAATGCCCTGGCCATAGACGCCACCGGCTGGACGCTGGCCCCGGGACTTTTCATTTTTGGCGTCGGGACGGCAATGGCATCAGCCCAACTGACGAATATTGTTCTTTCGTCAGTGCCGCAAAAACTCTCCGGTGAGGCATCAGCCATAAATGCTACGGCGCGCCAGGTGGGCACTAGCGTTGGTATCGCTATTCTCGGCATGGTTTTGGCGGGGGCTATCACTTCCGGCGTGCAAAACAATGTTCAAAACGACTCTAAGATTCCACCCTTTGCAAAGGCTAAGGTCATTGAGTCCGCCGGTTCTACAAGCATTGTTGGTGGCCAGTTAAACCAGGCGGAGCAGAAAGCGCCGGCAGCGATCACGGGTGCTATAAAGAGAGATGTTGAAAGCGCCATTGTCGATGCGTCAAAGCAAGCCATTTTGGTCGCTGTTTTCTTTATAACTCTTGGTGGCATCGTCTCAATGTTTACCAAAAAACCCGGGAAGTAAGCGGCAATCATAAAATTTTTAACCCATGGCTATGATTGCATGTTGCCATAAATAAAGATTCTAGAGTTATCGGCCGACAGCTCATTTTTTTATTGTCGGCGCAGAAAAGTAGATATATCATAGTTTTAATGCTGCAAAAAAAGTATTTAATTATAGGCGGATCTATAGCGGCGATCATAATTCTTGCCGTAGCGGGGGTATTGCTTTACCCATTTTTTAAATCTCTAATTCAATACGGCAGTCTTTCGGGTGATTTCTCAAAAGCGGGCCAGCCGGTAAATGTAAAGCTAGTTCTCGATAATAATGTTAAATCCACGGCAAATATCGGTTCGTCCGGCGGAGATGTCGCCTTAAAGGACCAGAATGTAAATCTTAACCTGCCTAAAGGCGCCCTTAATGCCAGCCAGAACATTACAGCAACAAAAATCAGCGCCTTGAATGGACTGCCCTCCGGCTGGAAACTCGTCAGCGGTTACAGTTTCGAACCATCCGGACTTGTCTTTGGCAAGCCGGCTATGTTTACCGCAAATTCCATGAATACAGACAATGGTGTCTATGCTTTCACAATTGAAAACGGCGAGCTTCAGCGTGTGCCCTACTTTATTAAGGGAAATCAAGCGCAGGTCGGCATCAGCGGATTCTCGGGCGTAGCCTTTATCCAAATTTCCGGCCAGGTTCCATCCGTTAGCAATAACCATTCAGTTGAGAATCGGGCGGTGGAAATTATCGGACAAACTGTTTCAGAGGATTATCAGAAACATCCCGGAGAGAATGGACTATCGGCAAGCGCGAAAACGAGAGCTCTGAAGATTTTGCAGATCTGGTACACAAACTCGGTAAAACCGCACCTGCAAGATGCGGCAAAAGATCCGGCAAAAATCAAAGATTCCGGGAGGGAATATGCCCACTGGCTGGCTTCTGCTATGGTACTCGGCATGGACAATCAGCTGGCACAGCAAATTAGTGAAGGTAAGCAGCTTTTGGCGGATGCCTTGAAAAATGCCCTGTCTGACGCAAGCAAAAAATGCAAGGTTAACGGAGACGCCACCCAGCTAGCCAATATGCTTGAGTGGGAGAGCCTGGCCATGGTTTTGGGAGTGGAAAACCAGCCCGGACTAACCTCTGCGGATCTAAATTATTATATGAAAAGTTGCGCTCACTTTGAGCTGGACTTCACTTCTACTTTTAGCGATAACAATGGAAATCGCGCGGATGCCAGCGGGAAAGCCGATCTCGCGCTTACAGATGATATGAAAATTTCCGGCAGCGGCACTATGACAGAAGATTCTGTAACCTTGAGCAGGCAAGCGTGTACAGGCGGGATGATCGGTCGGCCATTTGCCTTAAAAGTTCCGCCGACTCCGCTGAATGTCACCACGGGAGCATCGCCCTCGGGCGCCGTTTCTCTGCAGGTGAATATAGATCAGATCGCAGATGCCGGAGCTTCATCACCCGGCTATACCTGTGGTGGACCAGATGCTCTGGATATGGCTGGCGGCGGTTCCTGGTGGGTTGTCGAGTGGGCATTGACGCACAAAAAAGACGAAGTTGCCGGCACCTCCCTCACTACTAATATTCCTGATTGGCAGTATGTCGGGAAAAATGGAGTCTTTGTCCGGAAAACCTTTGAGAGCACCACTCACGTTTCTTTATTCGCCGGCCTCAGTTCGGATATAACCGAAAAAACAGTTTTCACCCTAAAAACAACTCCGCAGTAAGTTTTAAAAATTAGCTAAAACTGTTATTTTGCCACTGTCTTTTTCTGATTGAACGATTAAAATCTAGATAGTATTTATTGCAAGGGGATAAAAATGGCAAAAAAAGATTGGAAATGCGGAGGCAGCGGAGCAGCCGGAGCGGTGTACGGTCTCGGATTTATTGGCGCGCTGGTGTACTATATCCAGCATGCGGCAACATTTTGGCTTGGCGCCCTCGGCATACTAAAAGCCCTCGTTTGGCCGGCGCTACTTATCTATGAAGTTCTGAAATTTTTCAGGATGTAGTCTCGGCCTCATATTTGCGGGAAGAATACAAAAGCACGATCGCCAGCCCCGCAAAAGCAAACTTCTGCAGCATATAAGATAGCGGTTCTATGCCCAGGAAATATGTTCCGGCATAGGCAAGGATCAGCATGAGTCTTTAGTGATTATTTTTTAAAATAATGCTTGAAGTCGAGGTATTTGTCCGGAATTTTGGGGATAATATAATGAGCTATTAAAACAGCAACTCCGGCAATGGCTAAACTGCCTATAATATCGATAGGGTGATGGACGTGTGCCAAAACCCTGGATGCGCCCACGATTATGGCCAAAACGCCAAGGATGACACCGGCCTTTTTGTGAACTAGATATACGGCAAAGGCGGCAAGGGCCGATATTAAGGTATGATCTGAGGGGAAGCCGTTGTCCGGCGCATGTGGGAAAAGAGGGCTAATATGTTCGGTGACAAAGGGCCGGGCTGAGTAGAAAATGTGAGAGATACTCATCGTTAGGGCCAGAGCGATTACTCCGGCAATGACAGAGACCTTGACGAGCTTGATCTTCCCGGCTTTGTCTTGCATGAGAAAGATTATCACACCGATAAGCAGGATTATCATATATAAATATTTGGCAGTGAGGACTATGAAAGTATCCATAAAAATCATTATACCTTAAATGTTTACGGGCACAAAGTAAAAGTCTTGTCCAATGCAAGATCGGACTGAAATAAAGTTTGATTCTAACGCAAGAATGGACTAAAAAAGGCGCAGGTTTTAATCTAGATATGTGAAAATCAAGATGAAAAACCTACGCTTTTCTAATT